>CAZQZE010000120.1:0-7275 GCA_964597715.1 uncultured Halobacteriales archaeon | reverse complement strand
AACGTCCGGACGTTGTAGGGGCTCTCGTCGGCGACCCACTCGTAGATCAACTCGAGACTGTCCAGGCTCTCCCGGGCCCCGTCGTGGTCGGTCTCGAGGGCGACGTTCGTCGCCCCGTCGAGGGCCGGGCTGTCGGGTCGTTGCATGAACAGGGGGTCCTCGTCGCCGCGAATCGTGTAGTAGTCGACATCGCCGGGTGTCTCGTTCTCGTTGAGCGCGGCGAGGGGGCTCTCGTCAGCAGCGCCGTCCTGGAGGAAGTGACACGCCTCGTAGGTGCCGTCGGTGAGACCCGCCCGCACAGCCAGCCCGAAGAGTTCACTCCCGTGGTTCGCGCCGGCGATGCCGACGAAACTGTCGACCCAGCCGTGCCGGCTCTCGCGGGCCAGCCAGTAACGCAGCCCCGTCACGCCCAGGCTGTGGCCGACGACCGACACCGTCTCGGCGCCGGTGTAGTCACGCACCTGCGAGACAGCGTCATCGAGTTGGTCGGCCATCTCGGGGTGGGTTGGGCTGGCGTCGCCAAACGATATCGCCCAGAGTTCGTCGCCGGTGTACGACCGGTTCAGGAAAAACTCCGCGTGTGGCTCCCAGTCACAGGCGTCGCGCTGGTTGCCGTGGACGAAGACGACGGGCGGGCGCTCGACGCCAGGTTCGGTGTCGTGAAACTCGTGGCCGCCCCAGCCGCCGTAACCCTCGGCGTCCCAGGGGAGCCGACTGTCGTCAGTCCGGTCGTGAGCACAGTCGACACGGCAGCCGCCGTTGCGCCGACACCGCCGGATCAGGCTGTAGTCCACCGAGAGGACCTGCCTGAGCGACGCCGAGGAGCGCGAGTCCTGCCTGCTGGCCATCGTAATGCACGGTATAGTATGTCACGCCTATATAGACCTACTGGTACGGGGCGCCTCTGCCGGGTATCCGTTCGGCTGAGCGAAACGTTCGACGGTCCTGCCGGCGGCCACACACCACGCCCCGCCGGTGGCGCCGTCGGCCGGCGGCGATAGGGTTAACCCGAAACCGGTACTGGCCGGAGGTATGGCAGACCGACCAGACCCGGCCGCACAGGAGGTCATCGAGATGTCCGAGGCCGTCCCCGTCCCGCCGAGTAACGGACTCTCCGCGGAGAGTGCTCGCCAGCGCCTCGAGGACATCATGGGCGACCTGCCGGTCGAGGCTGTCGCCAACACCGAGGAGTACAGCATCGCCGGCCCGGAGACGACCGACCGGGACCTCCCGCTGCGGGTCTACGAACCCGATGTCGAGCCCCCCTATCCAGTCCTCGTCTACTACCACGGCGGCGGGTTCATGGTCGGCAGCCTCGACACCCATGACAACATCTGTGCCGCGCTGACCAACCGCGCGGAGTGTCTCACCGTCTCGGTCGACTACCGGCTCAGCCCCGAACACCCCTTTCCGGCGGGGCTCGAGGACGCATACCGAGCCGTCGAGTGGGTCGTAACGTTCGGCGAGAAGCTCAACGGTGACCCCAACCGGGTCGCCGTTGCCGGGGACAGCGCCGGGGGTAACCTCGCCGCGGCCGTCTCCCTGCTGGCCCGCGACCAGGGTGGCCCCGACCTCACCTACCAGGGCCTGGTCTACCCGGGGACGGCCTCGCCGGTGCTCCACGACATCCCGAGCCACGAGGAAAACGCCGAGGGCTATTTCCTGGAGACCGAAACCGTCGAATTCTACTACGAGAACTACGTTCAGAGCCCCGCCCACGTCCGCAACGCCTACGCCTCACCGCTGCTCGCCGACGACCTCTCGGGACTGGCGCCGGCGACCGTCATCACCGCCGGCTTCGACCCGATCCGCGACGAGGGGGTTCGCTACGCCGACCGCCTCGCCGCGGACGGCGTCGAGACCGAACACCTGCACTACGAGGATATGATCCACGCGTTCGTGAGCCTGCCAACAGCGGTCCCACAGGGCGAGGACGCGCTGGACCAACTCGGCGGGCATCTCGCCGAGGCCTTTGGGACCGCCTGATACTGTTTATCACGAGAGATTCGACGGTACCCTGCAGGATCACCAAAGAGAAATTCTATCGGCCGGCATGCCAGTCCATGCGCCTATTCAACCTATAAACACTATGAGACCGACCGGCGCCGGTCAGTACCAGGCACCGCCGGAGGCGATATTGAGGTCCTGTGCGGTGATGTGGCGGCCGTCGTCGCTGGCCAGGTGTGCGATCATCTCGGCGATATCCGACTGCTCGGTGAACTCCGGCACCGCCAGGTCCGCGAGATACTGCTCCTCGCGGACCTCGTCGACCGGGCGGCCCTGTTCCTCCGCCTGTGCCTCGATCACCCGCTCGATACGCTCGCCCGCGACCGGACCGGGACAGATGGTGTTGACCGTCACACCGTCACCGCCGAGTTCGTGGGCCCACGTCCGGCTCATCCCGATCATCGCCATGTTCGCGGCCGCGTACGGCGACCGGTTCGGATACGGGCGTTTCCCGCCGACCGAGGAGATGTTGACGACAGTCCCCCGGTCACTCCCCCGGAGGTGCGGGACGCTGTGTTTCAGGCACAGGAACGGCCCAAATACCTTCACGTCCGTCATCAGCTTCCACTCGTCGGCCGTGACCTCCTCGACCGGCGCCGTCGGCCCGGAGTGACCCGCGTTGTTGACGAGGATATCCAGCCCGCCGAACGTCGCGACGGTCTCCTCGATAGAACCTGCCACGTTCTCCTCCTCGGTGACGTCGGTCTCGACGGGTAGCGCCCGGTCGTCGTCGCCGACCCGCTCGGCGGTCTCGTAGATACCATCCGACCGCGCCGCGATAGCGACGTTTGCACCGTACTCGGCGAGCGTGACCGCGATCTCCTCGCCGATCCCCTGACTCGCGCCCGTGACAAACGCCGTCGCGCCGTCTAGTTTCGACATGCCGGTGTGGTTCGGTGGCGGCCCTCTTAGGCGTGCCGGCACCGCCGGGCCCGGGCCGTCGGGGTTCACTCACCGCCCGCGGCCGGCGCCTCCCCGAGTATTATACCGTCGCCGGACACAGCTACCCTCATGCAGCCAACAGCAGCCGACGAGCCGGACCCGGCGGTTCAGGACGTCCTCGAACAGATAGACGAGGCGGGTATCCTCCCGCTCAACCAGTACGGCGCCGAGGGGGCCCGCGAGGTGTACTCGGAGCTGCAGCCGGACGTCGACGGCCCCGAGGTCGGGGCTGTCGAGGACCGCACCGTCCCCGGCTACGACGGCGGCCCCGAGGTTCCGGTCCGGGTCTACCGCCCCGACGGCGAGGGGCCGTTCCCGACAGTCGTGTTCTACCACGGCGGTGGGTTCGTGATCGGCGACCTGGAGAGTCACGACCTCACCTGCCGCTACCTGGCAAACGAGACCGACAGCGTCGTCGTCGCGGTCGACTACCGGCTCGCGCCGGAACACCCCTTCCCGGCGGCCGTCGAGGACTGCTATACGGCGACCGTCTGGGCGGCCGACACCGACGAACTGGACGGCAACGGCAGCCTCGCGGTGATGGGCGACAGCGCGGGCGGCAACCTGGCCGCGGCCGTCTCGCTGCTGGCCCGGGACCTCGACGGGCCGGCGGTCGACCGGCAGATACTCGTCTACCCCGCGACCAGCCGCAGTGACGACTGGCCCTCGATGGAACAGTTCGGCGAGGGCTACTTCCTCCAGGCCGAGGACATGGACTGGTTTCACGACTCGTACATCCCGGACGAGGTCCACGAGGCGAACCCGTACGCCAACCCCCTCGAAGCGAACGACCTCTCGGGGCTGCCGCCCGCGACCGTCATCACCGCCGGCTTCGACCCCCTGCGCGACCAGGGGGCGGCCTACGCCGAGGCACTCGAGGCTGCCGGGGTTGCGGTCACGTACCGCAACTACGAGGGGATGATCCACGGCTTCTTCACCATGCTCGAGGGGATGGCCGACCTCGACGACGCCCACGAGGCGCTTGGCAGTGTTGCCGACGACCTCGACGACTCGTTCGCGCGGGAGTAACGAGGCTCTACCGGCGACCCTGTCCTCCGGCGCGCCGTGGACGGCGCCGCCCGCCACGGCGTGACCGACCCCGGCGACCGGCCGGCCCCGACCGGTCGTGGCTCCGGCGGTCGGTCGTCGACCCGTCACTGCCCGCGCCCGGGAGATACCGGGAGACACGGGCCCGGACCGCGCGGGCTGTGGCGGGGCCGGTCGCGCCGGCGACCAGGAGCAGTGACTCGCTACTCCCGCTGTCGCCCGAGGAGACCGCGCTGACCGCAACCCACACCAGCAGGGCAACCGTCGAGAGCGCAACAGCGTACTTCACACCCGAGACCAACTCGACGTTGCGGATGTAGCCCGCGATGAACGAGGAGATGACCGCCTGCAGGGTGACGGCGTGGAAAAACAGCAGCGAGAGCACCTCGGTGTCGACGCCGCTGAAGCTCCCGGCAGGATTGCTCCCGCCGCCGCCGCTGCCGCCCGCGGACTGGGCCAGGCCGGCCATCACCTCGAGGAACTGCAGTTTCAACAGCGCCATCACACCCAGTAGCGTGACGTAGGTCATGATGATGATGACCATCTGCATTCGCGTGCGGGCGCGGCGTTCGCGGTCGATGTCGTCCTGATTCTCGGAGGCCTGTGCCGCCGTCGAGAGGACGTCCTGGATCTGGTGAGAGGCCTCCTGTGCCTCGCCGATGAGCTTGACCGTCCGAGCCAGCCGGGGGATGTGGTAGCTGTTGTTGAACTCCCGGAGCGCCTCCTTCAGGCTGGTCCCGTAGTTGACCTTTGCGTGCATCGTCTCGAACTCGTCGGCGAGTTTGCCCGATGAGGTGTCCGAGACGACACGGACCGACTCAAGCAGCGTCATGCCGGTATCGTTTGCGCTGGCGAGCTTTCGGAGATTGTCGGAGAGGCTCCCGAGCACCCCCCGCCGGGAGCGGACGTTCCACTCGTAGAAGACCGCAAGCGGGAGGAAGTTGAGGTACATCGGCACGTAGAACCAGATGAACGTGCTCCAGACGGGTTGGGCGACCATCCCGTCGAAGGAGAGGGGTGCACTCCCCGTCAGAACGGCGGCGACGAGCACCAGCACCGAGAACGGTATCGTAACCGCCAACACCAGCATCGGGTGGTCCTTGAAGAAGTGGTGTGGCGCCCGGAGAATCTCGAGCAGTTCGTACGTCCCCTCCCGGCGCTTGATCCGGTCGAAGACGCCGTGGTCGCCGGTGTACTGCTCGACCAGGCCGGGGTTGAAAACGCCGATCCCGCCCCCGCTCCCGCCCTTGGGGTCGATATCGTCGTCCGCGTCGGCCCGGATGTAGCCGTCACCGATACTGTCCTGTGTGACCGTCGAGGTGAGGACGAGAAAACCCACACCGATGAGCGGGATCAGCCCGTAGACCGTCCCGTACAGCAGCATCGCCTGGGCCTCGCCCATCATCTGCATGATCACGAGGATGATGATCAAAAGCAGCGGGAACAGCGAGAGGGTCATGTACATCTCGCCGAACAGCTCCAGGGTGTCGAGCAGTTTCTCCTGTTCCTGCTTTGCGGTGCGCATGTGCTTGTCCTTCTGGTCCTCGAGGAAGGACGTCATGTCACCCCCGGAGTTGATGATCGAGAGCATATCCGTCAGAAACTGCGAGAGCTCGTCACTGGGGGTCTCGATGGCCTGGTTCCGGATCGCGGTTCGGTAGTCCGTGTCGAAGTACTCGGTCTCGAGGACGACCGACTGGAACTCCTGGGCCACCTCCCCGTAGGTGTCGTCGGCCTTTGCCATCGCCTGGAGGATCTCCAGTTGATTCATCCCGCCCACCGAGAGGGCGTACATAAAGGCGATTGAGTCGGAGAGCAGCACGTTGATCTCGCGTTTGCGCGCCCCGGCCCGGAAGTACGGGATCGACACCAGCGAGCCAAAGCCGACCGTAAAGCCGACCGAACCAAAGAGGAGCCCGGCGAGACCGATGAGGACCGGCCCCTTTATTGCGTTGACCACCGGCAGGGCGGTCTCCGGGACCGGTAACCCGATGAGCGTCGTGTCGGAGCCGACGAAGGCCTGCACGAACAGCCACCCGCCGAACACACCGAGCACCCACAGCGCGAGCCCGGCGATGACCCCGACAGCCAGCCCCCGCGAGAGAAACATCTCCACGTTGTCGGCCATCCGCGCCTGCGCGAGTTTCTCCTCGATACTGCCGACGAACTCGCCGTCCTCGTCGAACAGCCGGTCGTACAGGGGGTAGAAGGTCGCACTCAGCGAGTCCCCGCCGAGCGCCTCACCGCCCCCACCCTGGCGGTCGAGACTCATGACTCCTCCTCGTCGTCCTCACCCGATTTCGGGACGAACTCGCCGAACTCGAGTTCGTCGGTGACGTCGCTGCCCTCGTCGACGGGTGTCTCCGGAATAGGCGTCTCGGCCGTCTCGGAGACCGGGGTCTCGACGGGGGTTTCGGGGACCGGTGTCTGCGCGCCGGCCTCCTCGTCGGCCATCCCCTGGAGCGCGGAGACGATATCCCCGGCCTCCATCCCCCGGTACCGCTCGAACATCGGCTCGGCGTTCTCGATGATCTCCGCAGTCTCGCCGAGCAGGTCCTCGCCGGGGTCCGGGCGGGGCGTCAACTCCTCCTTCTCGGGGTCGACGTCGATCTGGACCGACTCCATCTCCCGGAGGTCCTCGAGCGAGCGCTCTAGTTGCTCGTTGGCGATGACCGTCAGGATCGTCTCCGGGTCGTTGATGAACGCCTGGACCGTCGCCGCCACCTCGGTGTAGGTGTTGAGCCCGTTACGGATGAGGTAGGCGAGCACGACCTTTCGCTTGAACAGCTCCTCGTCGAGGCGCTCACGGCTCCACCCGCGGTCGAACTGGATCTCCTCGAGCGTGCTCGAAGAGCCCATCTGCAGGAACTCGTCGGTTTCCGCGCGCCACTCGTAGACGTCCCGGACGTTGATCTCGTCGTTCTCGGGGGTGTACTCGTTGATCTCGGTGAGCGTCTTGCTCCGGCGGACCTTGTGGCCGTCCACGCGGGTCGAGGTCTGGATCGAAACCAGGTCGAGCGCGGTAAAGAGGGTCTTCGAGACGTTGATCGGCTCGGTCGTGAACCGCTTTATCACCTCGCCGACGGAGTCTGCGTGGAAGGTGGTGTAGGTCGTGTGACCGGTCGACATGACCTGAAAGAGGGTCCGGCCCTCCTCCCCCCGGACCTCGCCCATCACGATGTAATCGGGCCGCTGGCGGAGCGCGGCCTCCAGCAGGTCGAACTCGTCGACGTCCCCCTTGTCGCCGTGCGAGAACGAGGGACGGGTGACCGAGGCGAC
>CAZQZE010000119.1:0-7352 GCA_964597715.1 uncultured Halobacteriales archaeon | reverse complement strand
GCGAACTCGCGGAGTACGACGACACCCAGACGATCTTCGAGAACCCCGAAAACGACCGGGTCGAGGACTACATCACCGGCAAGTTCGGGTGAACGAGACACTACTGACCCCTCTATAGTGTTCTGTAGGGCTCATATACACTGTTTTGTCCCCCGGGCGGGTTCTCTCTAGTGTGTTCCGTGACCGTCCACGCGCCGACACACCTTGCCTCGTAAGCGTTGGGACCGTCACCGTGGAGTGGCCGCCCCAGGATTTCCCTCGCGCGTTGCTCGATGGGGCCGGCCCAGGGTCGCGGCTCGGGTCGATGGGTGAGAGCCGGTGACCGGGCCGGTCCCAACTGGGTACGACGCGGTCGTCTTCGACAACGACGGTGTCGTCGTGGAACCGACGGACCCGACCCACATCGTCGACGCGGTCCGCGAGACCTTCCTCGAGTTCGGCCACGAGCCCTCCCGCGAGCGGGTTCGCCGTCTGGTCGAGACGGGCGCCGGTCCCGCCGAAACCGTCGGGGACAGTGGGCTCGACGCCGACCTCGAGGCGTTCTGGCGCCGCCGCGAGGACCTCGTGGCGGCGGCACAGACAGCGCTCGTCCGCGAGGGTGGCAAGCCGCTGTACGACGACGTGACCGTCCTCGACCGGCTGGAGGCCCGCACCGGGATGGTCAGCAACAACCAGGCCGAGACAGTCGCGTTCATCGTCGACCACTACGGGCTCGACTGGTTCGAGACCGTCTACGGGCGCGAGCCGACCGTCGCGGGCGCCCGCCGCAGGAAGCCCGACCCCCACTACCTCGAGCGGGCGCTGTCGGACCTGGGGGCGCGAAACGCCCTCT
Organism: uncultured Halobacteriales archaeon; assembly: GCA_964597715.1. Lineage (GTDB taxonomy): Archaea > Halobacteriota > Halobacteria > Halobacteriales > Haloarculaceae > Salinirussus. Next base: position 6,520 of record CAZQZE010000119.1, on the reverse strand, counting down.
ACGTCGGCGACAGCGACGTGGACGTGCTCGCGGCCGACCGGGCGGGGGTCGACAGCGCCTTTCTCCGCCGCGAACACCGGGCCGACGCCGACCTTCCGGTCGAGCCGACCTACGAGGTCCCCGACCTGCACGCCCTCGTCGACGCCCTCGCAGCGACGGTCTAACACGCCTTCCAGCTATGTCCCGTGACTCGTTTCAGGCCGAGATGGACGCCCTCGAACAGGCAGTGGTCGAACTGGGTGGGACGGTCGTCGACCGCCTCCGGACGGCTGTGAGAGCCTTCGAGGACAACGACCGGACGCGTGCCCGGTTCGTCCTCGAGAACGACCACGAGGTCAACGCACGGTATCTCGAACTCGAACAGGACTGTATCGACTTGTTCACGCTGCAACAGCCGGTCGCGAGCGACCTCCGCTTCGTCGCCGCCTCGTTCAAGATCCTCACCGACCTCGAGCGCGTGGGCGACCTAGCCATGAACCTCGGTGGGTACGTCACCGGCATGAACCGGGAGTTCGTCCCGCGGACCGACCTGGTGGCGGTCGGCGAACTCGTCGCCGACCAGGTCGAGGCCGCACTCGAGGCCTACGAGGCCGGCGACCCCGAACGCTGTCGCGCGGTCGCCGACCGGGACGACGAGGTCGACGGCCTCTGTGAACGAGCCGCCGAACTGTTCATGCGGGACCTCGTCGACCGGGTGGCCGGCGAGGCGGCACTCGAGACGCTCCTGGAGGACGCCTTTCAGTTACTGTTGACCGTGCGCGACCTCGAGCGGGTCGGCGACCACGCCGTCAACGTCGCCGCACGAACGCTGTACATGGTCGAGAACGACGACGCTCTCCTGTACTAGGAGTTGGGCCGGACCTGTGAGGCGCTCGCAGGTGTCGGCCGGTCCGTGGACCGGGTCACCTCGAACAGCCAACCGAACGTCGCGGGTCAGCTACCGGCACGGTGGCGACCTGTCGGAGTCAAGTGGTGTCTGGCAGATATCCTCCGCGCTGTCGTGACACTCGTGACACGCCCGAAAAAACCGGGCTATCCACGTGATGGTCTCGAGGGACTCGACATCCGGATACTCGGCGACGAGTTCCGGGCCCCACTCGTCGTGGCGTTTTCTCGTTTCGACCAGCGCCTGGAGGCGGTTGCCGACACGGTAACACTCCGCCGCCGAGAGCCCCTCGGCCACCGAGATGCCTGTCGTGACCGAGAGAAACTCCCGATAGCGGGCTACGTCGAGTTGCCACTCCTCGGCCGACACCTCGAGGCCGGCTATCGACGGGTCCGTCCGGACCGTCTCCGGCGTAACCCGTATTCGGGGGGGCATGTATCTATTAATAGTGCTATGGAGACAGCAATATATGTTTTTTCCGAGCGGGATGCCACACCGCCCTATCCACCCCCGGCGGACCGCTCGAGGGGTGTTCCGGCCGCGCCGTCTCCGACGGCTGACGAGTCGGGGACGCACCGGAGCCGGCCGCCGCCCGCTACCACATAGATATATATTGACGTATATTACCAAACACAATCCTCTTGTCCGGCGACACCGGAGGAGCAGGTATGCCACGCGAGGAATACCAGAACCGACTGGACGGGCTCCGGGAGGACGTCCTCTACATGAGCGAGGTCGTCCTCGAGCGGCTCCGGCTCGGCCTGGACGCGCTCCAGGAGAAAGACGAGGAGAAGGCCTGGGAGGTCATCGAAGGCGACCACGAGGTCAACGAACTGTACCTCGACCTGGAGGGGGAGTGTATCGACCTGCTCGCACTACAACAGCCCGTCGCCGGTGACCTGCGGTTCATCGCCGCCAGTTTCAAGATCATCACGGACCTCGAGCGGGTCGCGGACCTGGCGACCAATCTCGGCGACTACACCCTCGAGGCCGAGCAGGACGTCTACCCGGACGTCGACGTCCAGGAGATCGGCGAGGAGGTCTCCCGGATGGTCGAGCACGGCATGGCCGCATACGCCGAGGAGGACCCCGAGGCCTGCTACGCCATCGCCGACTACGACGACCGGGTCGACGACCTCTGCGAGCGGGCCTCCGAGGCGGTGACCCGCGACCTCATCGAGCGCGAGGGCGTCACGAGTGGCGCGGCGGTCGAACAGTTGATGCGGGACATCCACCGTCTGCTCCTGACAATCCGCGACCTCGAGCGGGTCGGCGACCACGCCGTCAACATCGCCGCCCGCACGCTCTATATGGCCGAAAACGACGCCGACCTGCTCTACTGACCGGTTATGAGCGGTCGGCGTCGGCGAGTCCCGTGCCCGTGATCCTGAACCCCGCCTGGGCGCCGGCTTCACGGCTCCGGTGTTTCTCCAGGGTCGCCCGCCGGTTCCCCCCGCGAAACCGGTCGAGCCGGAGGATGACCGCCGACCAGTGGTCCAGGGTGTGTCCGCCGAGCGCGCGTGCCGCGTCGGACTCGGGGTCGGTGAACACCTGATTGGTGAGGGCAACGGCGAGGTCGTGTCGCCGGGCCAGCGAGAGCAGGTGGGTGACCTGTCGGGCGACCGCACGCAGGGCTTCCCCCTCGGCCTGTTCGGTCCGCTCCAGCCGGTAGAATCCGGTCGCACTGTCGAGCACCACGAGGTCGACCTCGCCGGCGACGTCGGCGGCGTCCTGCACGGCCTCGCTCTGCTGGTCGAAGGACAGCGCCTCGCTGATGATGACCCGGCCTGCGAGGTCGTCGACGGTCCGGTCCGGGCCGGCGTGGGCTGTGGCGAGTTGCTCCATCCGGTCGGCTGACACCCCCTCGGTGTCGATAAAGAGTGTCGAGGCGCCGGCGTTCGCGGCCTCCATCGCCGCCGAGAGCACGACGTTGGTCTTGCCGGCGGCCGGCGGCCCGTACACCTGCGTGACGGCGCCGCGCTCGAACCCCCCGCCAAGGAGGTCGTCGACCGGGCCACAGCCGGTCGGGATGGGGTCTGTCACACTCGGTAGTTGGGCCACCTTCGGCTAAAAGGCCCCGTCTCACCGTCCCGGACAGGCCGGTGCGGGGCGACACGCCCCGACGGCCGCCAGCGCCGCATCCGCTAAGTGTGCGGCCCGCCTATCAGGGCCGTGATCGTCGTTGCGACGGCGAACTTCGAACTCTACCACGAGGTGGTGACCGCGCTCCGGGAGCGGGGTGTGACGTTCACGACCGTCGAGCCCGGTGACGACCTGCCCGAGCGAGCGACGGTGCTGGTCCGTGGCACCGACGAGGAGGGGGCGGTCCCGGAGGCGGCCGACGTGGCGGTCGTCGAGGCCGAACCCGGTGACCCCCGGGCGGCCGTCGACGCCGTCGCGGCCACGCTCCGTGACGGGGAGGGGCGGACGGTCGTGGGGGTCGACCCGGGCGAACGCCCCGGGGTTGCGGTGGTCGACGGTGACACCGTCACCGCCGCCTTCCAGGTGCCAGCGGGCCGGGTGGCCGAGGTCGTCCGTGGGGAGGTTGCCGACGCCACGAGCCCGCTGGTCCGCGTCGGTGACGGTGCACGGCTGGTGGGTGCGCGACTGCTCGACGACCTGCCCGAGGTACCGGTCGAGTTGGTCGACGAATCCGGGACGACCCCCTACCTCGGCACCGGCGCCCGCGGGATGGGGGACGTACTCGCCGCGGTCAATATCGCCCGCCGCGAGGGTGAGCGCGTCGAGGGCCGCGAGGTCGAGCCAACGGCGGGGGAGCTCACGCGGATCCAGGACCGCTCCCGGGAGCAGAGCGAGACCAACCGCGCCATCGACGTCGACCTCGCCCGGCGGGTGGCGGCCGGCGACCTCTCCATCGCGGAGGCCCTCGCGGAACACGCCGACGACACCGACCCGCCCTGAACCCCTCAGCCGCCCCGCAGTCGCTGTGGCAGGACATACCGGCCGTCCTCGCGGGGGAACTCGAGGGCCTCGACGACCGCGTCGGCGTTCAGCGGCCCGTAGATGTGCGCGAAGCCGCCGTCGGCGCTCTCCTCGTACCGGACCTCGGGGGCGACCCGCTCGGGGTCGATGACCAACAGTCGAGGGTTCTCGGCGTCGGGGTAGTTGTGCCGGGCGACCCGGCGGACCTGGTCCGGCGTCGAACAGTGGATGAACCCCTCCTCGGACAGAGAGGGCGGGCGATACTCCCCGCTGTCCGTCTCACTCCGGTACTGGTTGCCCTCGACAATGTGGACGAGACGGTCGGCGTGGCCCTCCCTGACCGCGGTCTCGGCGCGGCGGCGGACGTCCCGGACCGGCAGGCCGGTCTCCCGGGCGACTGCCAGCGCGTCGTCGTACTCCGCGCTGATGTCGAAGACCGTACTGCCGTCGGTCGCGTCGGCGCCGCCGCTGTCGTGGCCCCCGATACGTGCCAGTTTGACACCGACCTCGAGGCGGTCCCCGTCCACCGCAACGGTCGCCGTATGGCGGTGCCGGTCGGCGACGAACCGGTGACCTGTGCCGTGTTCACGCACACCGAGGGTCCCGGTCTCCTCGGCCAGCCGGCGGGCGACCCGCTCCGCGTCCGCCGGTTTGACCACCACCTTCACCAGGTGACCCGGCCGTGATTTCTTCATCGTGAGCGGGACAACCGAGACGTCCCGGGCGCCGGCCTCGGCCAGCGTCTCCTGGAGCCCCCCCAGCACCTCCGGGGAGGCGTCGTCGAGGTTCGTCTCAAGCACCGTGATGGCGTCCCGGCGGAGTCGCTCTGTCTCGCCGACCACCGCCCGGAGGACGTTCGGCCGGTCGGGGAAGTCGTAGCCACCCGCGCCGTAGCCGGAGGTCTCGACCCGTAGCGACGGCAGCGAGTCGACCCCGTCGGCGAGTTCCGCGAGGATGGCCGCCCCGGTGGGCGTGAGCAGTTCCGCCGACACTGGCCCGCCCTGCAGCGACCACGCGGCACCCTCGGCGAGTTCGACGACGGCAGGCACCGGGACCGGGTAACTGCCGTGACTCGTCGAAACCTCGCCGCCGCCGGTGGCCAGCGGCGTTGTCACCACCCGGTCGACACCGGAGTCCGCGGCCAGGAGCGAGACCCCGACGATATCCGCGATGGCGTCGTCGGCCCCAACCTCGTGGAAGTGCGTCTCCTCGAGGTCGGTCCCGTGGACCGCGGCCTCCGCCTCGCCGAGTCGCTCGAATATCGCCAGCGCCTGTCCCTCGACAGCGGGCGAGAGTGCCAGCCCCTCGACGACCCCGACCACCTCCGGGTACGTCCGCGTCGGGCCGTGCCCCTCCGCGTGCGTGTGGTCGTGGTCGTGGTCGTGACTGTGGGGGTCGTCGTGTGAGGGGGCGTCACCCTCCGCTCGGTCCCCGTCGCCGGCCTCGCCGGTCAGCAACACGTCGACGGCGGTGGCGCCAATCCCGGCTTTCGTGACCTCGCGGGTCCGGTAGCGGACGTCGAGGGCATCCTCGACGGGGGCCAGTGCGTCCGGGTCGGCCCCGGCGGCGAGCAGCGCGCCGAGGAGCATGTCCCCGCTGGCACCCATCCGGCCGTCGAAGGCGAGCGTTCGCATATCCGCTCGAAGGGGCCGCCAGGACAAGAGCCTTGTCGGCCGGTGCAAGGTCCCGTCGGATAGTCACGGCCGTCGTTCGGCGGCCGGTCAGCCCCGGCGCACGAGGTGGAGGTCGTAGGGGGCGTCGACGTCGACGGAGCCAAAGGGCGTCGTCATGCGGCCCTCACCTGGGGTGCTGCCCGCCGTGCCGTCCCCCGGGGTCCCGGTACCGACGAAGACGACGCTGGCGTCGACGTCGGCCGCGGCCCGGCGGACCTGGCCGGAGATGCCGTCGCCCGGGGACTCGGCACCCGGCTCGCTGAACTGTCGCTCGGCGTCGTCGGTCGCCTCCTCGATCTTGCGCTTGAGGTCCGCGCTCGCGGCCTCGACGGCAAAGTCCTCGTCGGGTTCGACCCACCGGCGCCGCTGGGCGTAGGTGTCACCGGTCGGGACGAAGCTGACCGCGACCACCTCCTCGTCGAGCGCGGCGCCGTGCTCGACCGCTCGGGCGAGCGCCGCCTCCGAACTCGCGGACCCATCGTACGGCACGAGAAAGACCATGCCGCGACGTTGCGCCGACAGGGTTATCAATCTGTTCGACCGGGGGGTTCTGGTCCCCCTCGGCCCCGCCGGTAACAAAAGGCATATTTCCCGCCGGGGCCGACTGTCAACACATCCCAGAGACCAATGAATGAAGTCCAACTAGAGGTGGCAAAGGCGTATCCCAACGACTCGGGGCGTGGCATCGCCAGGCTCGACCCCGACACTCTCCTGCATCTCAAGCTCTCACCGGGGGATATCATCGAGATCGAGGGGGCTGACCGGACCGCCGCGAAGGTCTGGCGGGCCGACCGGCAGGACTGGAACACTGACACCGTGCGAATCGACGGCTTCACCCGACAGAACGCCGATGTCGGGATCGGCGAACGCGTCGAGATCCGCAAAGCCGATGCCGAGAAGGCCGACACGCTCGTCCTCGCGCCACCCGAGGAGGCGAGCGTCCAGTTCGGCTCCGACGCCGCGGGGATGGTCAAACGACAGATCCTCAAGCGGCCGGTCGTCGAGCGCGACATCGTCC
>CAZQZE010000118.1:0-7358 GCA_964597715.1 uncultured Halobacteriales archaeon | reverse complement strand
CCCCATCGACTCGCTGGTCGAACTCCGCTCCGAGCACGACAGCGGCAACAGCACCATCGGCCTGAACGCCTACACCGGCGACGTCTCCGACATGTCCGAGGAGGCCGTCGAGCCCCTCCGTGTGAAGACCCAGGCTGTCGAGTCGGCCACGGAGGCCGCTGTGATGATCCTCCGGATCGACGATGTCATCGCCGCGGGCGACCTGAAGGGTGGCCAGGGCGACGACGACGACGACGACGGCGCGCCCGGCGGCCCCGGCGGCGGTATGGGCGGCGGCATGGGCGGTATGGGCGGCGGCATGGGCGGCATGGGTGGCATGGGCGGCGCGATGTAACGCCGGCCACGAGCCCACCACCGACACCCGACGCCCCGCCTCGACGAACCGGCAGCCGACACCCGCCGGCCGTGTTGGCCGGCCCTGCGCATTTTTACCCGCGTCTCTGATGTGCCCCGCGCCCGAACACTGTGTATGTACGAGTGTCGTGACTGTGGGCGGGAGTACCCGCTGAGTGCCGACGCGCCCTGGCGGTGTGCGTGTGGCCACGCGCTGGACTTCGGGGAGCCACGGCGCCCGGAGGACGAGGGCGGAGCGCCCGACCCGACGGCGCTCGACCGCGACCGCGGGCTGTGGGCCTTCCCGGAGTTTCTCCCGGTCGAGCGGCGCGTGACGCTGGGGGAGGGGTGGACCCCACTCGTCGACGCGCCGGCGTGGGACGCACAGTTCAAGCTAGAGGCGCTCTTTCCGACAGGGTCGTTCAAGGACCGCGGCGCGGCGGTGACGGTCTCGCTGGCCGATACGCTGGGGGTCGACCGGGTCATCGAGGACTCCTCGGGCAACGCCGGTCACGCCGTCGCCACCTACGCGGCCCGTGCCGGGATGGACGCCGAGATATTCGTACCGGCGGACGCGAAACCCGCAAAGCGTGCGGCCATCGAGCGGACGGGTGCGACCGTCGTGGGTGTCGACGGAAGCCGGGGGGACGTGACCGACGCCTGTCTCGGACGCGTCGCCGAGGGTGAGGGCTGGTACGCCAGCCACGCCTGGCAGCCCGCCTTCTTCGCCGGCACCGCAACCTGTGCGCTGGAAATCGCCGCCCAGCGGGGCTGGTCGGCGCCGGATGTCGTGGTGACGCCACTGGGCCACGGCACCCTCCTGCTGGGTATGTACCGGGGGTTTCGGGCGCTCGCGGCCGCCGGCTGGACCGACGACGTGCCGCGGCTCGTAGGGGCACAGGCCGCCGGCGCGGCGCCTATCGTCGAGGCTATCCACGGCGAGGCGGCCGCCGCGGGCGACAACGACGCCGCCGACGGGGTGCAGGTCCGCGAGCCGGCCCGCCGCGACCAGATACTCGCGGCCATCGAGGACACCGACGGCGAGGCCGTCGCCGTCGGCGCCGAGACGACCCGGCGGGCCCTCGGCCGTCTCCGGGAACGGGGGTTCGACACCGAGCCGACCTGCGCTGTGGCACCCGGGGCGCTCAGGTGGCTCCGGGCGGCCGGCGTCGTCGGCGAGAGCGAGGACGTCTGTGTGCCCCTGACCGGGAGCGGGTTGAAGACCTGACACGGTCGCCGCCGGCGTCAGGGGTCGAGCCCTACCGCTCGGGGTGTGTAGGAGCATCGAACCCGCCCCGGACCAGCGGTTTGGCGATGTGTCGGCGCGCCACCGGCGGGACCTCGTACCACCCGTCCTCGATATCGCGGTCGACAGGTCGTTCGACCTTCCCGTCGGCGGCAGTCCCGCAGGCCCGGCAGCGGTAGCCCTGCCCGCGGCCGGCGGACTCCATCGACCGGCCACAGTCGGGGCAGTCGGGGGTGACGAGTTCGGTCCGGGAGCGGTCACGGACCGCGAACTTCTCGAGTTTGAGTGTGCCGTCCGCGACCTCGCCACAGACCGTGAGACGGTCGCCAGCCCGGAGTGCGCGCACCCGGTCACGAAAGCGCTTGGTCGGCTCGAAGGCCGCACACCGGAGGTCGGCGTCGTCCCGGACTGTCAGGAAGACGTGCCCGCCCTCGACGGTCTCCGGCCCGTCGACGACCGTGCCGTCGACCCGGTAGGCGCGGCCGTCACGGACCTCGCCGGCGCGGGCCGGCCGGAGGTGGGCGTCGGTCCCCTGGTTCGTCAGGAAGGTGTGGGTTCGGGCGACCGGCTCGCTGTCGAGTGTCCGGGCGACCCGGCGGGTCGCGTCTGGAGTCTCCCCGCGAACCCCGTAGAGCACCGGACACGGTGTCCGGGGGACGCAGACGGCGGTCCCCTCGACGCGGTCGACGGTGTCCCAGACCGCGGGGTAGGCCTCGGCGGCGGCCGCGAAGACGGAGTCGCGGTCCACCTCGCGGTCGGTCCCCCACCGCTCACGTTCCCGGTAGGCGATGGTCTCGTGGGTCCACTCCTCGAAGGCGCGGGAGGCCCCCACCGCCGCGAGCGCGCCGACGACCCCGCGGCCGGTACCGCGCTCGAGCGTGTCGATGCCCGTCTCGGCCGCGAGCGAGCGGGCAGCGTCGGGCTCGTGGTAGTCCCGGACGGCCGCCCACGAGAAGTCGGCGACGGCCGCCGGTACCGCGTCGGGCTCGCAGTCGGCGACCGCGACCCCGGGGTTGGTCTCGGGGTCGTCGGCTGCGAGGGCGAGGCGGTCGGCAGCGAGCCGCCGAGCCCGCCCGGCTCCGAGGTCGGTGTGGACTGCCAGGGCGGCGTTCCCGCGGGTCTTGTGCTCGACGGCGGGGTTCAGCCGCACGAGGAGTGTCCGCCGAACGGTCCCGCCGGCGGCCGCGACGTCGCCGGCCAGCCGGCTGGCGACGTAGGTCGTGCACATCCCGAGCTCGCGGGAGTCGGTATCGTCCAGCCCGATAACCGTCACGTCCACGGGTTGGCCAGAGGAATACAAGCACCTTTCGACGCCCGCCGCGCCCGGGCCACCCAGACCTGACCGTGAGACGACAGGTTCAGTCGATCGCCGGACACGAGGCAGACGGGCGGCACAAACGATAAATACGGGAACCGTCTACAGTCTGTGAAGGATCATGTCCCGGTCCGCACTCGTGGAGAACGTCACGGCCATGCTCGAGGACGCCGGATTTCTCGTCAGCGAGCGGTGTGCGATCCGGCCAAAGAGCTTCGACGTGGCGGCCCGCCGGGGTCGGGACACGCTGCTCGTGAAGATCCTCGGCAACATCGACGCGCTGGACGCCGAGACGGGTGCGGAGATGCGCCGGCTCGGGGAGTATCTGCGCGCGACGCCGCTGGTGGTCGGGCTACGGACCCGAGACGAACAGCTCAAACCCGGTGTGGTCTACTTCCGTCACGGCGTGCCGGTGTTCGCGCCCGACACCGCCATGGACCTGTTCGTCGAGAAGGTGCCGCCGCTGATCTACGCCGCGCCCGGCGGCCTCTACGTCAACATCGACAGCGAGGTTCTCGCCGACGTCCGCGAGGACCGTGACTGGTCGCTCGGACAGCTCGCCCAGGAGTTGGGTGTCTCCCGGCGGACCGTCTCGAAGTACGAGGACGGGATGGACGCGAGCGTCGAGGTGGCCGCACACCTCGAAGAGCTGTTCGACGCCCCACTGACCTCCCCGGTCGACGTGCTGGAGGGTGCCGAGGAGGTTCGCGACGACGAGGAGACGCCGGCGGACCCCGAGGTCGACCCCGACGACGAACCCATCGTGGCGGTCCTGACCCGGGTCGGGTACGACGTCCACCCGACCGACCGGGCGCCATTTACGACCGTCAGCGAGGACGGCGACGTCAGCGAGGACCGTGTGCTCACCGGCCACTCCGAGTTCACCAGGACCGCCGAGAAACGCGCCCGGATAATGTCCTCGGTCGGCCGTGTCACCCGGACGACCAGCCTCTACGTCGTCGAGGACGCCCCCCGGGAGTCCGTCGACGGCACGGCGCTCATCGAGGAGGGGGAGATGGCCGACATCGAGGACCGGGTCGACCTCCGTGACCTGATCATGGAGCGGGCCGACGAGGAGACGACGGCGTGACGGCCCGTGCTGACGGATATACGCCACGCTACCGATAGTCGCGGATGACCCTGTTGCCGGCGGTTTCAGCGGCCGTTCAGGCGTCCGCCCGCTGGCCGTAGGTCTGCTCGAGATACTCGACGATATCGTCGGATTCGGGCATCCCCTCGACACCGTGTTCGTCGTCCACCAGTACGGGGACACCGGTCTGCCCACTGACCTCCTGGACCTCGGTGCGCTCGTCGTGGCTCCGAGGCACCATGTGTGAGTCGTACTCCAGCCCCAGTTCGTCGAGCTTTCGGATTACCTTTGCACAGTACGGACAGCCGTCGAGTTCGTACAGTTCGAGGGTTGCCATCGTGTTAGGTAGCGGCTGGAGATACAAGAACCGGACGGTAGTGTGTGCGAGCGGGACAGTCGGTGGCCCGCCGGCGGCCTACCGGCTCCCGAGCAGGTCGGCGGCGGTCACAAGTGCCTCCAGGTCCACCCCGTGGTCGGCGAGGTGTTCGCCGGCGCCCTCCTCCCTGTCGACGACGACGAGCACCCGGTCGACGGTGGCGCCGGCCGCCCGGAGTGCCTCGACGGCGTCGACGGCACTCTGGCCGGTGGTGGCGATGTCCTCGATGACGACCACCGACTCGCCCTCGCTCAGCCGGCCCTCGACCCGGTTGCCCGTGCCGTACTCCTTTGCCTGCTTGCGGGCGATGACGTAGGGGCTGCCGGTGGTGATGCTCGTGGCCGCGACCAGCGGGACCGCTCCGAGAGCGACGCCGGCGAGTGTGGTGTCGCCGACCCGGGCGGCAAAGGCCTCCGCGAGCAGTTCGAGGCAGTCGGGGGCGGTCTCGAAGCGGTACTTGTCGACGTAGTAGTCGCTGGTGCCGCCGTGGGAGAGTTCGAACTCCCCGAAACGGACGGCGTCGGCCGCCCGGAGCGCGGCCACGATGTCGTCGGTGTCGGGCATACCCGCGGGCAGGGTGGGCGGGGACAAGTCCCTGCCGGTCTCGTGTGCCCGGTTTCGGGGGCAGACGCCGTCACACCCGACGGGTGAGCCCGACCCGTACAACGGGCGCGACGAGCGTCCCGCCGTCGGGCGGCCGTCGGCGGTCCATAACCACTATACTCGGCGGCCTCCGAACGGTAGTCGAATGGAACTGTTCGGGTCGAGCGGGGTCCGGGCGCGGGCGCTCGCGGACTTGACGCCTGCCGACGCCCTCGAGGTCGCACAGGCCGCCGGCCGGGTCTTCGACGCCACCCGCGTCGCGGTCGCCCACGATACCCGGACCACCGGCCCACTCTTCGTCGACAGTGTCGCCGCCGGGCTGGCGAGTGTTGGCTGTGACACCGACCGCCTGGGTGTCGTCCCCACGCCCGCTCTCCAGGCGTTCTGCGAGCGCGAGGGCGTCCCGGGGGTGATGGTCACCGCCTCGCACAACCCCCCGGAGTACAACGGTATCAAGCTGGTCGGGGCGACCGGCGTCGAGTTGACCCGTGACCGCCTGGAGGCAGTCGAGGCCCGGGTGGGTGACACCGCGCTGACGGGCTGGGCGGCCGCCGGTACGGGCCAGACGGTCGAGAGTGCTGGCCGGCAGTACCGGGAGGGGGTTCTCGCAGCGGTCGACCGCGAGCGGGTCGCCGACGCCGACCTGACCGTGGCCCTCGACCCCGGCCACGGCGCGGGGTCGGTCACGAGCCCGCGGCTCTTTCGGGAACTCGGCTGTGCGGTGCTGACGGTCAACGCCCAGCCCGACGGCCGGTTTCCGGGCCGTGACCCCGAGCCGGTGGCGGCGAATCTCGGCGACCTCCGGCGACTCGTCCGGACGACCGACGCCGACCTCGGGGTCGCCCACGACGGCGACGCCGACCGGGCGATATTTGTCGACGAACGCGGCGAGATGATACCGGGTGACGTGTCGCTGGCGGCGCTCGCGGCGGCCGAACTCGGGGACGGTGACGTCGCCGTCTCGGCGGTCAACGCCTCACAGCGGCTCGTGGACGTTGTCGGGGAGGCGGGTGCGCGGCTGCGGACGACCCCTATCGGGAGCACATACATCATCACCGCCATCCGCGATATTCAGGCGGCCGGCGGGTCGGTGCCAGTTGCCGGCGAGGGCAACGGGGGGGTGCTCTTCCCGGACTACCGGGTGGCCCGGGACGGCGCGTACACCGCCGCCCGGTTCCTGGAACTGGTGGCCGAACGGCCCGCGAGCCGGGTCGTCGCCGACTACGACGGCTACCACAACGTCCGCGAGAAGGTGGGTTACGAGGACGAGGGCGAGCGGGCGACACTGCTGGCGGCGGTCGAGGCGGTCGCCGAGTGGGCCGACGCCGAACTCGACACGACCGACGGCTACCGGCTGGAGTTCGCGGACGGCTGGGTGCTCGCCCGCCCCAGCGGGACCGAGCCGGTCGTGCGGGTGTACGCGGAGGCCCGCGACCCCGGCCGGGCCAACGAGCTCGCGGCTCTGTTTCTGGACGCACTCGAGACGGCCTGAGACGGGCCGACAGGACCGGAGACGGCGCTCACCGCGATGGGTATGTCTCCAGGGCCTCGCCGAGCCGTGCCCGCTGCTCGCGGGCCCGCTCCAGCCCCGCTTCGACAGCGCCCGACCGGACCCGCTCGCGCTCCTCGGGGGACAGCTCCGCGCGGGCGACGGCTGCCGCCCGGAGTCGCCCGTAGTCGGTCTCCCGGGGGAGCTTCCGAACCGCCCGCAACGCCGCCACGGCGTCGGGTGCGACACGGTTGACGGCGCCGGTCAGCTCCCGGCAGCGGTAGCGTAACACGCCGGCCTCGGGTGGGGGCCAGTCGACGGTCAGCGGCCCGGCGTCGAGCCGCCGGAGATAGGTCCGCCTGGTCGCGACCGCCCGCTTGAGCGCGTCCGGGTCGGCGACGTAGTGGGCCAGCTTCGACCGGGAGTAGTCGGCGTACTCGAGCAGCTGTCCGACCGGCTCCGTGCCGGCCTCGTGGTCACGGACGTACGTGTGGAGGTCCGTCGGTGGGGCCTCGTAGGGGACCATCGGGATAGCCGACAGGTCCGCGAGCGTGGCCAGCACGTCCCGGGCCGGCGCCTCGCGGCGGCGCCGCTCGAAGGCCGCCCGCACCTGTTCGTTGTAGGCCTCGATTGGCTCGCGCAGCCGCTCCGTGGGGGCGTCGAGGTCGGCCTCGCCGAGGTCGCGCAGGCGCTCGAGGTCGGCGACCCGGTCTGCGAGTTCGCGGCGGCGCCGCCGGACTCGGGTCCGGACACTCCGGTAAGCGCTGTGGGCATCGTCGCGCTCCTGAAGCCGGGCCACGAGGTCCGCGACCGGGTCCAACTGTTCGCGGACGTGGGCAAAGTCGCCCGCCGTGAGCCGGCGTTGCTGGAGGTACTCGTCACACTCCTCGAAGACCTCGTACAGCA
>CAZQZE010000117.1:0-7382 GCA_964597715.1 uncultured Halobacteriales archaeon | reverse complement strand
TTCGACGGCGCGGACGACGACCTGCCCGGTCGGTTCGTCGAGGGCCACGAGGATGCCATCCCGGCCCAGGGCGGCAGCGAGGGGGAACTCGCCGAACTCGACCAGCTCAAAGCGGAGTACTACGACGTCCGTGGCTGGGTCGACGGCGTCGTCCCCGACGAGAAACTCGACGAACTCGGCATCGAGGCCGGTCCCGGCACGGGTGTCTCCGCCGGCGGCGACTCGCAGGCGCCCGCCGACGACTGAAGTCAGCTCACCACGACCTTCTTCTATGAGTGACGACGAGGACTTCGAGTTCCGTGTGGAGTCCCGGCTGACCAGTCACGGCGTCTACGTCGACGAGGTTGCGGACACGCCCGAGGGCTACGCGGTGACCTACGAGTCGATCTCCGCCGACAGCGAGGGTGTTGTCCCACATCGCGAGGTGGGGCGGGTGATCAACGTCTTCCGTGACCTCCACGACGAGGACTGGCGCGGGGCCGACATCGACGCCGTCGTCACGGACCTCGAGGGCGAGGAGCGCGGCCGATGGCACGTCGAGGCGGCGTGGCTCGACCGCCTGCACAACGGCGACCTCACCGAGGTGGCGTTCTCCGAGAAGGTTATCGAGACAATCGACCTCGCGGAGTGAGCAGGGCCGCTCAGGGGGGCGCAATAGTGACGGGGTCGCGGACCTCCATCGCGGTTTCGAACTCCTCGAGCCGGTCGAGTCGGCGCCCGTCACGCCGGAACTGTGCGCTGTGGGCCCGCCGGACGCCGTCGGTCTCGCTGCCGTCGAGGCCGAGGTCCCGGCCGACGCCGTCCCAGTGGGCTGTGTCGGCCAGGTAGTAGGCCCGCCCGTCGGCCTCGATACGCTCGAACCGGCGGCCGTACTCCTCGTGACGGCCGACGAGGTGGCGCTGAACGTCCTCGAGGAGCGCGGAGAGGCGCTTGAGGGTGACACTCGCCTTCGCGCCGGCCAGCAGGATAACCTGTCCCTCGATAGGGTGGGTACGCTCCGGCATGCTCGCGCCCCTCAGCCGCCCGCGCGGACCGCCTTCTGGGAGAACCGCTCGACCAGGCGGTCCAGCGCGTCGGCGTTTTCACCCTCGAAGGCAACGGTCACCTCGGTGAGTTTCAGCGACGGGCCCACGTCGACTTTCTCCTCCGAGAGGGAGGCCCGCCAGGTGCCGTCCGCGGCCTCGACGACACTGTCGTCGACCCGCTCGCCGCCGAGATTCTCCAGGTAGCCGGCGGCGGCTCTGGCAGAGATCCCCCGGTAGCTCCGTTCACGCTCTATCATCCTCTCCTGGTAGCGGCGGCAGGGGGCTAAACCTGTCGGGCCCGCGCACGGGCGCAGACGGGTACCCGACGCCTGCGTGCGGCGCTCAACCGCCGGACCCGGGACGGATCCCGTCGTCGAGCAGGCGGGCGTTGCGCTCGCGGTCGACCCGGTCGGCGAGGTCCTCGTGGTCGTAGACCTGCTGGAGCACCGCGGCGTGGAGGTCACGCCAGGCCATCGCGTAGATCGGTGACTGCCCCCAGGCGCGCAGTTCGACGATGAACTCGTCGTAGGTCTCCCACCGCTCCTGGAAGTGTTCGATCATGTCGACGACGGCACTGACGGCCTCGGCCTCGTCCTCGACGGTGAGGGCGGCGTTGAGTTCGCGCTCCCAGCCGGCGACGGCTGTCCCCATGTCCTGTTTCGTGTCGTCGCTGTCCGCCGGCAGCGAGTCGACGATCCCCTCCGGGATCGTCAGTTCGAGTTCGTCCATACCAGGTTTGTGCGTGTTCGCTGTATAAAACTGCCCGGGAGCGCCCCACGGTCGACGACCGCCGGCCGTGAGCGCGCCCCGACGGGCCCTGCTCACACACCTGCCGGCGACCCACCGGCTACCGGGGGGAACACGCTGAGGGTGTCACCGTCCGCCAGGGGCGTGTCCAGCCCCTCCTGATGGGCGATGTCCTTCCCGTCTCTCATGATCGTCAGAAAGTCCCGCAGGCTGTCGTCGTCCTCGAACAGGTCCATCTCCGGGTACTCCGCCGCGAGGTCGCCAAGCAGGTCCCCGACGGTCGCCCCTTCGAACTCCCACACGAGGGTCTTCTGCCCGACCGCGTCCCGGAAGTTGGCGAAAAACCGCATCTCGACCTCCATGTGCGGAGGGTCGGACTCGAACAGTATAAGTCACCTCCTCCGCCGTGAACGGAGAGGGGTCGAAGACCCCTCAGGCAACCGGCCGTAGGCCGGTGACGGCGGAGCTTGTCGGTGAACTCCCGTTCTGACCACGGTGGTAGGCGTGAAAGTGCCGTTCACGTTCAGCGTCCCCGACTTCAGGGCAAGGTGACTGGTTGCCCCTCCAGCACCGGGCTTGTGCCAGTTCTGGAGTAGTTTCCGAGCGATGTTCTTCGCGGCGTTACGGCGACGACGGCCGCGAGGCGACGTAGGACACGGTGGGGTCGGAGCCACCCTCTTGCCCCGGCGGGCCGAACGGCCGGTATGCTCCGGATCACCCGTGCGGTCTACGACGCGGCTATCGACCACGCCCGCGAGGGCGCGCCGGCGGAGGTCTGTGGCGTCCTCGGCGGGGACCGCGGTCCGCGGAGTCGTGTGCGGACGCTGCGCCGCGCCGAGAACGTCGCGGACGTGCCACACACCGAGTACCGTATCGACCCCACAGCGCAACTCGCACTGATGGAGGAGATAGAGGCGGACGGCGAGGCGGTCGTCGGCTTCTATCACTCCCACCCGCGCGGACCGGCGGCGCCCAGTCCCACCGACCGGCGCTGTGCGACCTGGACCGGCCGGTCCTACGTCATCGTCGTCCTCGACGGGGCACACCCCTACGTCGGCTCCTGGCGCTGGACGGGCGAGGCCTTCGAGCGGGAGGCAGTCGCGCTAGTGTAGTTCGTCTCACCCCGCCGGCCGGGTTACCCCACCGCCCCATGTGCGCGTGGCTCCGCCGCCGCCGAGGGGGCGACCGACTCGGCGTCTGCGAGCCCGCGACGGTCACAGCCGGGAGACGCGGGGGACAATACCCCGACGCCTCGGCGGCACCGTCACGGGCTGCGCGAGCGTCGTTGTCGGGCCAGGTGGACCGCCACGCCGCCGACGAAGGCAACCCCGAGGTTGACGGTCAGGCCGACGACGCCGACGGCCACCACGAGCGGGTACGCGCCCGCGTCGACCCGCGCCAGACCCGTCCACGCGAGCTGGAGGGCGACCAGCCCGAGGACGACGCCGAGGACGGCCATCGGGTAGCCCGCGACCACCTCGACGGCCAGCAGTGCGACCGCGACGTAGCCCACCCCGAGGATGACGCTCGCGCCGGCGGTCCGGGCGCCGAAGGCGTACTTGCCGGCGACACCGCCACTGCCGTGACACATCGGGACTGCCCCCAGCGGGACCGCCAGGAGGTTCATCACGCCCATACTCGTCGACAGCTCGTCGGCCGACACGTCGCGGTCGAAGTAGTCCGCGAGCAGCAGCGACGTCGCCAGCGCGGCGTTGCCGACAGTCATCCCGAGCTGGGCGAGGGCCCCCCCGGCGGCGTCGGCGGTCAGGTCGCCAGCCCCGAACGGCACGAGTCCTTCGGGGGCTGGAAGCGACGGCGAGGGGAGGCCGACAGACCAGACGGCGACCCCCGCACCGACAAGCAGCACGACCAGGCCAGTCGACCGGCGGGCGCCGAGCACGACGGCACCGGCGGCGACGGCGAGACCGACGGCCGCAAGCCGCGGGTTGCTCGCGCCGAGCCCGACTCCCGTCTCCAGAAGCACGAGCGCAACGCCGAGTTGGACCCCGCGGATCACCGGCGTGCCGACGTACGTCTCGACCCGCCCCAGCGTCCCCGTGAGCCCGAGCACGAGCAGGGCCACACCCGCCACGAGGCCGGCGACGAGAAACTCTCCGGCGGTGAGCGTGCCCGCGATGGCCAGTGCCGCCAACGCCTTCATCGGCTCGACGGAGACCGGGACACCGTAGTACAGCCCCCAGACGACCTGGGAGACGCCGAACCACAGCAGCATGACCGCGAGCGAGAGCTCGGTCAGCACCGCGACAGCGACCACCACGGGTAGGACTGTCACGGAGTCGCCGACCGCGCCGGTCAGCTCGCTCCAGGAGAGGGTGAGTCGGGTGTCCCCGCGGTAGCTGACCGAGACGCCCATCGACTGTCGTACCCGGACTGCACAAAAGAGCGTTTTGCCGTGGTCCGGCCCCACGCGGCACCGACGCGTCTGCCCCCGGGCCACGAGGCGCACGCGACTGCCCGGCACGTGGCACCGAATGGACAGACTCATGTGCCAGCCAGTCTCAGGCGGAGTCGGTGACCCGGTACCGTGCTGCCCTCCTGTTCGTCGGGCTGGCGGCGCTGTGGGGTGGGTCCTTTCCCGCCATCGAGGTCGGGCTGGAGTCGTTCCCGCCCGTGCTGTTTGCCGCCGCGCGCTATGACCTCGCGGCTGTCGCGTTGCTCGCCTACGCCGCCTTCGCGGCCGACCGCTGGCGGCCGACGCGGGCGGACGCGAGCGCGCTGCTGGCCGGCGGGGTCTTTCTCGTCGCCGGGAACAGCCTGCTCTTTCTCGGCCAGCAGTACACCACCGGGAGTCTGGCTGCCGTCATCTACAGCCTCGTCCCGCTGTTGACCTCCGGGTTCGCGTGGGCGCTGCTGGTCGGGGAACACAACTCTCTGCTCGGGGTCGTCGGCATCCTCGTCGGCCTGGCCGGCGTCGTCGTCATCGCCCGCCCCGACCCAGGGAACCTGCTCGCGGCCGGTGTCGTCGGCAAGGGGCTGGTGGCACTGGCGGCCGTCAGTGTCGCGCTCGGGAGTGTCCTCATCCGCCGCTGGGACTCGACGCTGCCGGACTCGGCCTTTACCGCCTGGGCGATGGTTATCGGCGCGGGGATCCTCCACGCCAGCAGCCTCGTGGCCGGCGAGTCCGTCGCCGCCGTCCGGTTCGACCCCGCCGGGCTCGTGGCGCTGGTCTACATCGCCGTCTTTGCCACGGCCATCGCCTTTGTCATCTACTTCTTCCTGCTCGGGGCGTACGGCCCGCTGGAGACGAACCTGGTCTCCTACGCGGTCCCCCTGGTGGCCACGCTGATCGGGTGGGCGCTGCTGGGCGAGCGGGTTACCGTCTGGACCGGGCTCGGGTTTCTGCTCATCCTCGGTGGGTTCGTCCTGTTGAAGCGGCGGGAGCTCCGGGCGGAGTTGCGCCGCGCCCGCACCCAGGGGGTCTGACTGTCCGACCACGGTCAGCGGGGGGTGGCTACCCGACAACAGCGACCGGGTCACCGACCGACACCGTCGCGCCGCGGTCGGACTCGGGGACGTCGGCGATGAGCATCAGCGTGTAGTAGTGGTCAAAGGCGGACTCGTCGGCCCACGCCGGAAAGGTCGCCTCCCGTCTCTCGACGAACCGCTCGCGAAAGTCCGGGATCGACTCGCCGGTGTCGGGGTCTCTCGCCGGGACCACACACCGCCCGCAGGGGGTCACCCCCTCGAACCGGACGCCGTCAGCCTCGAAGGCCGGCGCGCCCTCCCCGACGAAGCGGTCCTCCCAGAACGGTTCGACCCCCGACACCTCGACGTTCGCACGGAGCCGGCGGCGGGCGCCCTCGACTGTCATCCCGTCGAACCAGGAGGCAACCGCCTCGAGCGTTGCCGTGCTCACGACCGACGGCCCCATCCTCCGGCGGTCGACGTACCCCAGGTCGGTGTCCCGCTCCAGTGACAGGTCCACCCCGAAGAACCCGGCGAACCACTCCGCGGCCTCGTCGGCCTCCTCCTCGAGAGCGAAGGCACGGCGCTCGCCCGCCGGCGTCTCGACGGTGAGGGTCCGGGTCGCCGGGTCGAAGCCGGTGTCCAGGTCGTGGACGCGGTCGGTTCGCTTGCCGTTCATGACCTCCCCGTCGCCGTCAACGAGGGCGAACTCCCGGTCGTACCGGAGCGTCCCGCCGGGGAGGAGTCGACTCTCCTCGAGACTGATACCGTCCAGCCCCTTTACCGGGTAGACGGTGAGCCGCCCGAGGCGTGGCGCTGGCATGGCCGGTAACTCGGCCGGCACGGGTAAAGAGGTTCCTCCGAGCGTAACCGGGTCGGGCGAGCGTGAGGAGCGGGATACAGCGGTCCGGTCGCCAGCCCTACCCGGGCGGCCGACGGTACACCTACGAGGGAGGCGCCCGTTCGTCCGGGTATGACAGACGACCACAGCGGTCACGACGGAGGCGACCACGGGCACGACGGCGAAGATGACCACGACCACCACGGCCACGACGTGGAGACGGTCGGGCTCGCGGTCCTGACGGTCTCCTCCTCGCGGACGCTCGCGGAGGACCCGTCGGGGGACGCCATCGAGTCACTGGTCGACGACTCGGAGGGAACCGAAACGGTGGCGCGGGACCTGGTCGGCGACAGCCGCGAAGTCATCGGCGAGGCGGTCGACGGCTTCGTCGGGCGCGGGGACGTCGACGCCGTCGTCACGACCGGTGGCACCGGGATCACGCCCGACGACGTGACCATCGAGACCGTCAGCGAGCGCTTCGAGAAGGAGCTGCCCGGCTTTGGCGAACTCTTCCGGCGCCGCTCCGAGGCCGAGATCGGGACGATGGTCGTCGGGACGCGGGCGACAGCGGGCGTCGTCGACGGGACGGTCGTCTTCGCGCTGCCGGGCAGCGAGAACGCCGCGCGGCTGGGCACCAGGGAGCTGGTCGTCCCCGAGGTCGGCCACCTGGCAGGCCTCGCCAGCCGGTAGCGCTCCTGCGGACCCGCGGGCGACGGCATTGCGAGCGTGCGACCGTCTCGGGACACGTGGCAACACTTAACAGGTCAGTTCCAAATCTAGCGAATAGGTAGGCTCACATGCACACGACACTCCGCGACACGCTCGAACTGACGGCCGAAAAATACCCCGACAAGGACGCACTCGTCTATCCGCGACGCGACCAGCGGTGGACCTACGCGGAGTTCGACGCCAAGGCGAACCAGCTGGCGAACGCCCTGGCGGACCTCGGCGTCGAAAAGGGTGACCGGGTATCGACGATGCTGCACAACGGCACCGAGATCGTGACGACGGTGTTCGCGTGTGCGAAACTCGGCGCGGTGTTCAACCCGCTGAACTACCGGCTGCCGGCCGGCGAGGTGGAGTACATCCTCACCGACGCCGACTCCCAGGCCCTGGTCTTCGAGGAGGGGACCACGGAGGCCGTCGCCAACGCCCGGCCGGACCTGGAGACCGTCGACGAGTACCTCTACATCGACGATGACGGGCCCGAGTGGAGCCGTGACTTCTACGGGCTCCTCGAGGCTGCCGACGACAGCCGCCCGGACACAGTCGTCGCGGAGGACGACACCTACGCCTTCATCTACACCTCGGGGACGACGGGCCGGCCGAAGGGGGTCGTCCAC
>CAZQZE010000116.1:0-7421 GCA_964597715.1 uncultured Halobacteriales archaeon | reverse complement strand
CCGGCGACGGCCGCGCCGTCGACCGCCGCGATCACGGGGAGTCGCGCCGAGAAGACCGCCTCCAGGTGGGTGCGCTGGTCGTGGACCCGCTCGTCTGTGGTCGCGTCCGACTCGGCGTCGCTGATGTCGTAGCCCGAGGAGAAGGCGTCGCCGTTGCCGTCGATAACGAGGGCGCGGACCCCTTCGGCCTCCTCGGCCCGGTAGACCGCCTGCTCCAACTCGGTGAGTAACTCGTCGTTCAGCGCGTTCAGCGCCCCCGGCCGGTCGAGGCTGACCCACGCTGTTGCCTCCCGCCGCTCGTACTCGATTGCGCCGTACTCCATGCGCGAGACTGACACGACGGGGATATAATACCGCCGGTCGGACCGGCCCGCCGCTCAGGTGTGTGGATACCCGGCCACGGTCCAGGCCAGCGGTCGTCGGCCGCCACACCGTCGGACCCCCCTGACAACCCCTGAGGTCGGTTGACATTGTGCCGGTTGCTACGTCCGGATACTCTCTACAGTGCTCCCGACCGGTTGCACTGCTCCGTAGCGGTCAGATCCTGTCTATACCCGAGATTGTCCAACACAGTCACCTGTACCCCTATTATAAACGATTATTATCGGAATCCCGAACACTGTTGTTGTCGTATGCCAGAGCAGACACAACAGCGGCGGCGTACATTTCTCAAAACGACTGGCGCGCTGACTGCGGGTCTCGCGTCGGCAGGCTGTCTCGGGTCGGCGAGTTCGGGCGGCGGTGGCACGACGACACTGTCGTGGTGGCACGCCATGGGGGGCAACCTTGGCGAAACTGTCGATGCACTCGCCTCCGACTTCAACGAGCAGTCCGACAGCGTTGAGGTGGAGACCAGCTACAAGGGGAACTACAACGAGACACTGAACGCGGTGACGTCGGCTGTCAAGGCCAACGAGGCGCCGGAACTCGCCCAGATTGTCGACCTCGGTGGCAGGCTGGCCATCGACAGCGGGGCGTTCGTCCCGATGGAGGAGGCACTGCCGAGCGACCGGATCGACTGGTCCGACTTCCAGGATGCGGTGATCAACTACTACTCCTTCGACGACACGGTCTACTCGCTCCCGTTCAACTCCTCGAACCCGATTTTCTACTACAACAAGGATATGTTCGAGGAGGCGGGGCTGGACACCGAGTCGCCGCCGTCGACACTCGGGGGCGTCCGGGCGGCCGCCGAGACTGTGGTCGACCAGGGGGTCGCCGAGAGCGGTATCACCTTTGCGAACGTGTCGTGGTTTCCCGAGCAGTGGTTCGCCGAAGCGGGCCAGACGCTCGTGAACAACCGGAATGGCCGGGCTGACGACCCGACGGAGATCAACCTGGACACCGATGTCGGCCGCCGGGTGTTCGACTGGTGGAACAGTATGTACGAGGACGACCTCTACATCCACGCCGGCGTGGGCGAGTGGGGCGCGGCCCAACAGGCCTTTCTCAACGGGAAGACGGCGATGTGGATCTCCTCGACGGCCGGCGTCGCCTCGGCGACCGAGGGGGCCGCCGAGAACAACTTCGAACTCGGGACCGGCTACTACCCAACGCCCGGTGACACCCGGGCTGGCGTCGTGATCGGCGGAGCGTCGCTGTGGATGACCGAGGGCCTCTCGGAGGCGAAGCGAAGCGCGCTGACTGACTTCCTGCTGTGGCTCGCCGAGGCCGACCAGCAGGCGTTCTGGCACAGGAATACCGGCTACTTCCCGATCAGCGACAGCGCGGTCGCACAGCTCGAGGACGAGGGCTGGTTCGAGGACAATCCCAACTTCAAGACCGCCTTCGACCAGCTCCAGGAGACGGAGCTGACGCCGGCGACACAGGGCTGGCAGGCCGGCCCCGCACAGGAGGTCCGGTCGGTGATCCAGGAGGGATACGTCGACATGATCGACTCCGGGACCGACGTCGACGAGAAGCTCGCGAGCATGAAGTCCAACGTCGACGGCATCCTCCAGGACTACGTCCAGAGCAAGGGCGACTGAGACGATGTCCACGAGAGACACCACATACCGGAGTTCGCTGGGGGCGTACCTGCTGTTGCTCCCGACGCTGGTCGTGGTCGGGCTCTTTCTCTACTACCCGACACTCGACACGCTTCGGCTCAGTCTGTACAAGACGTTCCTGTTCGGGCAAAATCAGGAGTTCGTCGGCCTCGAGAACTTCGTCACGCTCGCGACGTCGGACACCTACCTCACGAGCGTCGCCCTGACGGTCGTGTTCGCCGCGGTCGTCGTCGTGGCCACGATGGCGGTCGGGCTCGGCGTCTCGTACCTGCTCTACGTCGTCACGAGCGG
The DNA here is from genome assembly GCA_964597715.1 of uncultured Halobacteriales archaeon. Lineage (GTDB taxonomy): Archaea > Halobacteriota > Halobacteria > Halobacteriales > Haloarculaceae > Salinirussus. The sequence continues at coordinate 5,121 of CAZQZE010000116.1, read as the reverse complement.
GAAGGCGGCGTACATGGTCGCGGCCATCTGGCCGTACGCCCTCCCCACCGCCATCGCGGGGACCGTCCTGCTGTTTCTGGCACACCCCAGCGTGGGGGTCTACACCCACTACCTGGAGTCGTGGTTCGGCGTCGAGTTCGACTGGTTCACGAACGGCTGGCAGGCCTTCCTCGTCATCACCGTCGCCGCGGTCTGGAAACAGGTCGGGTTCAACGTCATCTTCATGCTCGCGGCGCTGAACAACGTCCCGAAGTCGCTGAACGAGGCGGTCAGACTCGACGGCGTCGGGACGTTCCGGCGGCTGTTCAGGGTGTACGTCCCGCTGATGTCGCCGACGCTCGTGTTCCTCCTCGTGATGAACACGATCTACGCGTTCTTCGGGAGCTTCGCGCTCATCGACCTGATGACACAGGGTGGCCCCTCGAACTCGACGAACTTCATGATCTACCAGCTGTTCCGTGACGCCTTCCAGTTCGACAACCTGGGGCTCGCGTCCGCACAGTCGATCATCCTGTTCGTGGTCGTCGGGGTGCTCACCTACGTCCAGCTGCGCATCTCCGACCAGTACACCCACTACGGGGCCTGACCATGGCGGTGGACACAGACACCGACGGCGGAACGGCCCTCGGTGACCTGGGCAGCCGCGTCGTGGGGGTCGTCGGGGGGCGCTCCCTTCTGCCACACGTCGGGCTCACGCTGGCCATCCTGGCGATGGCCTCACCGCTGTTGCTGGCGGTCGTCATGAGCACCCAGACCGTCCCGGAGGTCTACGACATCACGAACCTCGCGCCCGGCGCCGACGGGCTATCGAACTACGTCGAGGTGCTCACCGCCTACGGCATGACACAGTACATGCTCAACTCGCTGGTGATGTCCGTCCTCGTCACGGTGGGCAAGCTGGCGGTGAGTCTCCTGGCGGCGCTCGCGCTCGTCTACTACGACTTCCGGTTCAAAAACGCCATCTTCTTTCTGATCCTGTTCACGCTGATGTTTCCCGTTCCGGTCCGGATCGTCCCGCTGTACGAGCTGGTGGCGGCGCTCGGGTGGTCGAACACGCTGCTCGCGCTCACCGGCCCATACTTGGCGAGTGCAACGGCCGTGTTCCTCCTGCGCCAGCACTTCATGTCGATCCCGGTCTCGCTCGTCGAGTCAGCCAGACTCGACGATGTCGGCCCGGTCACGTTCCTGTACCGGGTGCTCGTCCCGATGTCGAAGGGGATGCTCACCGGGCTGGGCGTGATCACCTTCATCTACTCCTGGAACCAGTATCTCTGGCCGCTCATCGTCATCTCCGACCAGAACAAGCAGGTCGTCCAGGTGGGGATGAAATACCTCCAGTCGGTCGGCAACGCCGGCCAGACCGACTGGGGGCTCATCATGGCGGGCGCGGTGTTGGCCCTGTTGCCGCCGCTGCTTGCGTTGGTCGCGTTCCGTGGCCCGCTACTCGAAACCCTCGGACTGCAATCATGACCGGAATCAGCCTCGCCGGCCTCACCAAGGAGTTCGACGATGTCACTGCCGTCGACGGGGTCGACCTCGACATCCGGGAGGGCGAGTTTCTCGTCCTCGTCGGCCCCTCCGGCTGTGGCAAGTCAACGACACTCCGACTGTTGGCCGGCCTCGAAACCGCGACCAGTGGTACCGTCTCGATAAACGACCGCGACGTCACCGACCGCGAAGCCAGCGACCGCAACGTCGCGATGGTGTTCCAGAACTACGCGCTCTACCCGCACATGAGCGCCGAGCGTAACATGACGTTCGGGCTCGGGTCGGCGACCGACTTCTCCGACGACGAAATCGAGCGTCGGGTCGCGGACGCCGCCGGGATCCTCGATATCGAGGACCTGCTCGACCGCAAGCCGGCGGCGCTCTCGGGCGGGGAGAAACAGCGCGTCGCCATCGCCCGGGCGCTCGTCCGTGACCCCGAGGTCTTCCTGATGGACGAACCGCTCTCGAACCTCGACGCGAAGCTTCGTGTCCAGATGCGGGCGGAACTCGCCGAGCTCCACGCGGAGCTGCGGACGACCACCCTGTACGTCACCCACGACCAGGTCGAGGCGATGACCCTCGGGGACCGTGTTGCCGTCATGAACAACGGCCACCTCCAGCAGGTTGCGCCGCCACAGTTGCTGTACGACCGACCGGAGACCCGCTTTGTCGCCGAGTTTATCGGCAGTCCCGGCATGAACACCGTCCAGGCGAGGCTCGACACCGCCGGCGACAGGACGGCCGCTGTCTGGGGGGATACCCGCGTCGAGCTTCCGGACCCGAACTCGGTCATCCCGAGGAGTCACGACGAATCGGTCGTCTTCGGCGCCCGGCCGGAGAGCTTCTTCCGGGACCCGGCCGGCCCGCTCGAGCTCGAGGTCTCGGTCACCGAGCCCCTCGGTGACTCGACACTCGTCCGGGGGACCGCCGCCGGCTACGAGATGGAGGTCAGCCTGGACCCGCACGCGGACGCCCACCCCGGCAACACCGTCGCGCTCAGCCCCGACCCCGAACGGCTTCACCTCTTCGACGCGGAGACCGGCGAGGCAGTGTACCACTCCGCACCACACCTCGACGCCGTCGACGATGCGGCCGTCGCCGACGCACGCACCGCACAGAGCCGCTGACCGGCGACACCCGAGGGCCGTCTGGGAGTCGGCTCCCGACTCGCCCGCCGTCACGACCGACGTGACCGGGGCTCTGCGTCGCCCACACCGACCGTACCGCCGCCGTCACGACCAACCACCGACCACGGACCCACAATCACCATGACCCCACGAACCGGCTTCGTCACCCAGCTCGACCTATCACTCAAAGACCAGCTCGCACTCGCCGGGGACGCCGACTTCGACTACGTCGAGATCCTCGCTGACGGTCACCGAGCGCCTGGCGCGCTCGCCGCCGACCGCGACGAGGTCACCGACAGGCTCGACCGTCACGGGCTTGACCTCGTCGTCCACCTCCCGTTCCCGACAGATATCGGCTCACCACACGAGGCTGTCCGGGCCGGTGCCGTCGAGACACAGACACAGGCGCTCGAGACCGCCGCCGCTCTCGGCGCCGAGAAGGCGGTTCTCCACCCCGAGTCCTCGGCCTGGGAGGGCGCCTGGGACGACGAGGAGGTCCGCCCCTACGTCGACCGCTCGGTAGACAGCCTCGTCGAGACCGGCGACAACCACGGCGTTGAGGTCTGTGCCGAAAATCTCTTCGAGAGCGTCTACACGCTGAAAACGATGGACCGGCTGCTCGAGCGAACCGACGTCTCGATGACCCTCGACACGGGACACGCCCGTGTGACCGGGCACGACGCGACTGAGACGGCCGCGTTCGTCGCCGAACACGCCGCCCGGGTCTCACACGTCCACCTCAACGACACCCGCAGGCCTCGCGACGAACACCTCCCCTTTGGCGCGGGGACAATCGACTTCGAGACGATCCTCGCCGCGTTCCCGGCCGACTGGGACGGCACACTCTCGCTCGAGGTCGGCACCGACTCGCTCCGGTATCTTCGGCAGTCAAAGCGTGTCCTGGACGAACACCTCGCGGCTGTCGCCGACTCCCGCGGAGACGCGGACTGACCGACCCGGCCGGTCCGGCGTCACCGACTCACGCTGTACGCTATACGCCTCGGGCGTCCGGCGGAAGTGTCGAGCTCTCAACGTGAAAGTTTATCTGTGAGCGGTCGGCCATCGCTCGCATGGCAGACCCGCGGTTGGAACTGGCAGGGGAGTCGGCTGGGGGGGCTGGGGGGCGCGGGCTGGTGCCGTCACCGCTGCCGCCCGACGACCCCGAGGCGTGGTACGCCCCGGATGTACAGGCACAGTACGAGGTCCACCCCGGCGTCGTGGTCACCGTCACCGAGCGCGACGCCGACTTTAGCTACGACGTGCGCGAACCTGTCCTCACCGCTGAGGGCCGCGCGGCCGTCGAGGGTGTCGAGGAGCACTTCGCCGACGCCCACCTCGAGCGGCCACGCACCCGCGAGGGCGCCGTCGAGGTGATAGAGGGGGGATTCGACCCGAAACACCGGCGGGTGGTCGACCGGCTGGTCGACCGGTCCGCGCCGGGCCGTCGCCGTCTCGACTACCACGCGCTCGCCCGGGTCGCCTGCCTCGGCGAGTTGACGCCGTACGCGCTCGACCCCAACATCGAGGTGGCCGACACCGACGACGGCCTGGTCGTCCACACCAGCGACTACGCTCCCGCGGTGACCGACCTCGACGACCCGGGGTATATCGAGCGGTTCGCCAGCGAGCGTCTCGACCGTCACACCGTCGAGTTCGAGGGGTTCGAGGTGCCTGTGGTGCTCTACCGCGAGAACCTGCTGGGTGCGGACCCGTTCACGACAAAGTACGCCGTCCAGGAACCCGACCTGCTCCCCGGCGACGAACAGCTCATCGCCGAGTGCAAGCAACGGCTCTGGGAGGCCTCCGTCGATGGCGTCATCGAGGACGAGCGGGCCTTTGTTCGCGAGCGGGCGGAGGCGCTGCTCTCCCGGCGGCTGCGGAGCCGGAACACCCGTGCCTGGCTCGACGCCGCCCGCCACCGCCTGCGCTCGGCGCTCGCGGAGTACGACCTCACAGTCCCCCCGGTCGACCGTCGCTACGCCGACGACCGGCTCTCGGACCTGGTCTACTATATCCTCCGGGACTACGTCGGCTACGGCAAACTCACCGTTCCGGTTCGTGACCCGACACTCGAGGATATCGAGGCCAACCAGGTTGGCGAGCGGGTGAAGGTGGTCCCGCGGACTGACACCGGTCACGACGAGCGCGTCCCCACCAATCTCGTCTTCGAGGAGGAGAGCGCTTTCGTCAATGTCGTCACCCAACTCGCCGCCGCGGACGGCACGGAACTCAACGCGTCGACGCCCAGCGCGAAGGTGAATCTCAGCCCCGACGGCATCGAGGAGACGATCCGGTGTGCCGTTGGACTGCCGACCGTCAGCGAGGGTGGGCCGCACATCTCCATCCGCAAGCAGTCGGCGGACGCGCTCACACCGGTCGACCTTGTCCGCTCGAACAGCGTCCCGACCGAACTGGTCGCGCTGTTGTGGCTGGTCTACGAACACCACGGGGTTGTCCTCTTTTCGGGCCCCACCGGGGTCGGAAAGACGACGCTGATGAACGCACA
>CAZQZE010000115.1:0-7520 GCA_964597715.1 uncultured Halobacteriales archaeon | reverse complement strand
GCCGCGACCAGCGCCTTGACGCGGGACTCCTCCACGTCGACCCCGGCTGCGTCGAGCACGCCCGTCAGATTGTCTTCGTTGATCTCCTCGCCCGATTCGTTCAGGATGAGTGCTGCGTATACGTACTCCATTGTTAATCACCGAACATGTCTCCGAGGGCATCGCCGGCGTCGCCGCCGCCGTCGTCATCGTCGTCGTCACCGTCGTCGGCCGCGGCCTCCTCGGCGTCGGCGTCGTCGGCGTCCTCGGTGTCGTCCGGTTCGGCCTCGGACGACTCGGTCTGTTCATCGGCCTGTTCCACTTCGGCGACGTCCTGTAACCCCTCCGGCAGGGCGTCGGGGTCCTCGACCTGTGCGGCCAGTGCGCGGACCTGGCTGTCCGCCTTCCCGATGAGGTCGGGCAGGACGTCGGGGTCCTCGATGGCAGCCTGGAGGCCCAGGCTCGTTGCCTCCCCGTTTGCCTTCCCCAGCAGGGACGACACCGTGGAGGCCGTCGGGAACGCCGCGTTGAGCGCGAGGGTGCGCGCCTGGGCGGCCCCCGCCTCGACGTCGGCCTGGTACTCCTCGACGTCGATCTCGAGGTCGGCGGGCTCGAAGAGCACACCCTCGGCGACAACGCCACGCAGGTCAAGACCGACCTCCTTTGGCTCGATGCCAAGCTCCGAGAGGACGTTCGCCAGGTCCGCCGAGACCTCACCGCCGGCCTCCTGTACCGTCGAGTCCTCGAGCACCGTGATCGAGCCGCTCTCGATCCGGGCGTTCGCGCCGACGGTCTGTAGCTCGCCGACGAACGGGCCGGGGTCCATCCCCGTGTCACCCTCGGGAACGACGATATCGGTGGGCGCGACCTCGCCGGCGTTGATCGGCGCGGAGGTCTTCGAGGCTTCCAGTTGCTGGTAGAGCCCGAAGGGGTTCTCGTTGGTGCCGACCAGGCCGACCTGCCCGCTCACGTAGCCCGGCAACTCGTCGAGGCCCGCCGTCTCGAGTGCCCGCACCAGGAGGGTGTTCCGGGAGACCCGGATCTCGGCCGTGCCGTGCAGGTCACGGCGCATATCCTGGAGCTGGCGGCTCGGAATGCCGGTGATATCGATGATGCCGACGCTCTCGTACCGGTTGAGATAGCCGGCGAGTTCGTCGACCTCCTCGCGTTTCCACTCGGGGATGGTCTCGGTCTTGCGCTCGCCCTCTGCGCTCATTGTGCAACCTCCGGAACGCCGTTCCGGCGGGTCCGCATTCGCTCGCTCGCGGCCGCGGGCCGCTCGCGTTCCCGAGTCGCGTGGCGACTCGCTGCGCTCATTGGGCAACCTCCACGGCCGGGCCCATTGTTGTCTTCACGTAGACGGTGTCGACGTTCATCGGGCCCTTCTCGAGGTCGGCGTGGAGCCGCCTGACGATGACATCGATGTTGTCGGCGATCTCCTCGGCGGACATGTCCTGTGCACCCACGCGGGTGTGGAACGTCCGCCGGTCACCGCTACGGACCTGCACGGAGTTTTTGAGCCGCTCGACCTGCTCGACGATGTCGTCGTCGGGGCCGACAGGCTCGGGCATCTTCCCCCGGGGGCCGAGCACGGTCCCCAGGTAGCGCCCGATATCCTGCATCAGCGCCTCCTCGGCGAGGAAGAAGTCGGTCCGTTCGGCGACGTCTTTCGCCTCGTCGTCGTCGTCACCGAGGTCCGCCAGGTCGTCGGGGTTGAGCACCTCGTCGGCGACGTCCTCGGCACGGACCGCGGTCTCGCCGTCGGCGAAGACGACGATCGAGGTCTCCTGGCCGGTCCCTTGGGGCAGTACAATACTCTCGTCGATACGGTTCGATGGGTCGTTGAGGTCGATATCACGCAGGTTGACTGCGAGGTCTACCGTCTCACGGAAGTTCCGTGGCGGGGCGTCCTCGAGTGCGCGCGAAACCGCCTCCTCTATCTCCTGGTCTGCCATTGTTCACCTCCGTAGTGCGCCGGTTGCTCCTACGGGTCAGTGAAACAGGCCAACGCCTGTCTCGTCCGAAAGCACGCCGACACCGGATTTAAACCCGTCGAAGGCTGCTCGGCCGGTCTGCCGGCCAGACGGGCCGTTTGCGGGCCACAGAGCCGTCTACCCGGGGGCGGGGACGGAGAACTCGCTTCGCTCGGGTCCGACGGGCTACGCCTCGGCCGCCCCGGCGAACAGGTCGTCGTACTCGCCGGCGTCGATCCGCTCTTTGAACTCCCGTGGGTTCTCACCCTCGATGGTCACGCCCAGGGAGGTACAGGTGCCGACGACCTCCTTTGCGGCGTTTTGCAGGTCGTAGGAGAGCAGGTCGGGGTGTTTCTGCTCGGCGATCTGTCGGACCTGGTCGACGCTCAGGTCGGCGACAAAGTTCTCCTGGGGTTCGCCGCTGCCGGTGTCGAAGCCGGCCTCGTCCTTGATCAACTCCGCGGTCGGCGGGACACCGACCCCGATCGAGAAGGAGCCGTCGTCCTCGTACTCGACGGTGACGGGTACCTCGGTGCCGTCAAACGCCTCGGTCCGGTCGTTGATATCCTGGACGACCGCCTGCACGTCTACGGGTGTCGGGCCAAGTTCCGGGCCCAGCGGTGGGCCAGGGTCGGCCTGGCCGCCGGGAACGAGTACCTCGATAGTATCAGCCATACGTTTTCGTCCGTCGGGGCGCGGTTAAGTATTTCTCTACGCGGTGAGCGTCCCGCAGACGGCCTCAGGCGACGGTGACGCCGTTGCGGGCCAGAAAGTCGGAGACGTTCTTTATCTCTACGGGGCTCCCGATGATGCGGACCTGCGAGTCCTCCTCCCGGACGGTGACTGTGAACCGCTCCTCGAGCGTACAGTCGAACCCGTCCATGGCCGACCGTGGGAGGAGTATCTGCGTGCTGTCGCGGAATCGGTCCGCGTCTGTCATTGTTAGATCTCCTCTCGCTCGTCGTATTAGTGTATCGAAGTACCCCGGGGAGGAGACGGACAAAAGCGCTTTTCCCCGCCGACGGCCGACAGGAAACCAATGGGTCTCGAGGAGGAGATCGAGGAGCTCGAGCAGGAGATCGCCGAGACTCCCTACAACAAGTCGACCGAGCAGCATATCGGCCGGCTAAAGGCCAAACTCGCCGACAAAAAGGAGCAGTTCGAACAGCAACAGTCCTCCTCCGGCGGCGGCCCCGGCTACGCCGTCGAGAAAACCGGCGACGCCACCGTTGCGCTCGTGGGGTTTCCAAGCGTCGGCAAGTCCACGCTGTTGAACGCCCTCACGAATGCCGACAGCGACGTCGGCGCCTACGAGTTCACCACGCTCGACGTCAACCCCGGGATGCTCAAGTACCGCGGCGCGAACATCCAGCTGCTGGACGTTCCCGGCCTCATCTCCGGGGCTGCGAGCGGTCGCGGCGACGGCCAGGAGGTGCTCTCGGTGATCCGGACCGCCGACCTGGTGGTGTTCATGCTCTCGGTGTTCGAACTCGAACAGTACGACCGCCTGCACGAGGAGCTCCGGAAGAACAAGATCCGCCTGGACACCGAGTCCCCGCGGGTCTCGGTCCGCAAGAAGGCAAAGGACGGCATCTCGGTCACGGCAAGCGTCGACCTCGACCTGGACGAGGAGACGATCAAGGGCGTGCTCCGGGAGCAGGGCTTTGTCAACGCCGACGTGACCATCGGCGAGCAGGTCGACATCGACCGGCTGGTCGACGGCGTGATGGACAACCGCGTCTATCTCCCCTCCATTGTCACCGTCAACAAGGTCGACCTCATCGAGCGTGACTACCTGGACACCGTCCACGAACAGCTCCGGGAGCGGGGGGTCGACCCCGAGGACGCGGTGTTCATCAGCGCCGAGGTCGAACGAGGGCTCGACGCCCTCAAGGAGCGCATCTGGACGGAACTGGGGCTGATCCGGGTCTACATGGACAAGCCCGGTCGAGGGGTCGACTACGAGGAGCCGCTGGTCCTCCGGGCCGGTGACACTGTCGACAGCGCCTGTCACAAGCTCGGCGGCAGCTTCGAGGAGCGGTTTCGCTTCGCCCGTGTGAGCGGGCCAAGCGCCAAACACGACGAACAGCAGGTCGGCCGCGACCACGAACTCGCCGACGAGGACGTCCTCCGCATCACCACCCGGAAGTAGCGGTATGGACCGCAAATACCGCCGGCTACTCGTCTACGGCCTGCTCTTTGTGGTTCCCTGGTCCGTGGTGAACGCCCGCGGCGTCGTGACGTTCGTGTTTCCCTTTGGCCTGCTGAACGTCGGGCCTCTGCAACTGACCGATGTCGTCTCCTTTGCCACAGTCTACAGCCGGCGGCTCCCGGACTTCCTGCTGGGCTGGCCGGTCGGTGTCGGGCTCTACGTCGCCGGGCTCGCGAGCGTGCTCTCCGGCCTGCTCGTCGGCCGCGAGGACCCCCGGGTCACCGCCGGACTGTTTGGCTTTGCCGGCGTGACACAGGCCACGCTCGTACTCGGGTTCGCCCGCCGGGCCGGCACCACCGCAGTCCCCGTCGGGGCAGCGCTCCTCTGGCTCGCCGTCTGGTGGTTCGACTGGCCGGCGGTCCGGCGAACGCTCGCCTTCGAGGGGTGAGTGGCGGGCACGCCCACAACGGCTCACAGCCGGTCGGACAGCTTTTTGCGGGTGCCGGGTCTACCGACACACAGATGAACGACTACCTGCTCGACCACGTGATGATGCGCGTCGCGGACCTGGAGGCGTCGCTGGACTGGTACACGGAGCACCTGGGCTACGAGGAGGCCGGCCGCTGGGAGGCCGACACGTTCACCAACGTCTTCCTGCGGGCGCCGGGCGCCCACGACGACGGTGCCCTCCTCGAACTCACCTACAACCACGACGGCCGAGCCTACGAGGTGGGCGATTCGTGGGGGCACATCGCCGTCCGGTGTGCGGACGTCTACGACGCCTACGAGGGGTTGCTGGACAGCGGCGTCGAGGACTACCGCGACCCCGACTCCTGTGGCGGGTCCTACGCCTTCGTGAAAGACCCGGACGGCCACGAGGTCGAGGTCGTCGAGCGCGACCACGGCGCCAGGTACAGCCTCGACCACACCATGGTCCGCGTCGAGGACGCCGACGAGGCCATCGGCTGGTACACCCGGAAACTCGACTACGAGCTGTCCCGCCGCGAGGAGTTCGAGGACTTTGCGCTCTACTTTCTCGAGCCCGGCGACGCCCCCGAGGAGGCGATGTCGGTGGAGCTGACCTACAACTACGACGGCCGTGGCTACGAGGTGGGCGACGCCTGGGGACACGTCGCGGTCCGGACCGACGACCTCCACGACGCCTGGGACGAGCTCATGGGCCGCCACGCCGCCGAGTACCGTGACCCCGAGAGCTGCAACGACAGGTACGCCTTCACGAAGGACTGTGACGGCCGGGAGGTCGAGGTCGTCACCCGATAGTCCGGTTCACGCCCGTCGCGGCTCAGCCGTCGTCGACGTCCGCCGGCAACCCACCGAAGGCTGCCAGTGCCTCCCGCTCCAGTGGGTGGAGGTCGCCCGGGACCACGAGCAGATGCAACGGCGGGCCAAAGTCCCCGTCCCGGAGCGTCTCCAGCCGGTCAGCCCGGACCGTCGGGCTCTCGCTGCCGGCCTGGGCAACGACCACGCCGACCCCGGAGAGCCCCGCGTCGGCGAGCAGCCCGGCCGCCTGGTCACCGGTCATGTAGCGGTCCTCGGCGTCGTTCTCGCCCCTACCGCTCCGGTCGGTACCGTCGCCGGGGTCGTGTCCCTTGTCCCGGTCGATGTCGAGGTAGACCAGCGTGTGCAGCCCGCGCTGGCGGTTGTCCGCCAGGGTTCCGAGGACACTGTCGGGAACCCCCTCGCCGCCGTGGGAGGACTCGAAGGGGAGCGTGGTGGCCGTTCCAAAGCGGTAGTTCTGGAGCCCGGTCAGCGAGGCCGCGGCCGCCGCCGCGGTGGTTCCGTGAATCACGCGGGTGTCGACCCCGCGCTCGTGGGCGCGCAACCGGAGGTCGGCGTGCGTGGTCGACACCATCGGGTCGCCGCCGGTCAGAAAGACCGCATCGCCGTCGGCGGCGGCGTCTAGCACCGGCGTGGGGTCGCGCTCGACACCCGCCCGGTCCCGCACCTCGATATCGACACCGTGGGTCATCTCGAGGTCCGCGACAGTCGCCCCGACCAGCCGGCTAGTGTAGAACTCGGCAAAGACCCGGTCAGCCCCGCGGATGGCGTCCCGGCCCCGGACCGTGACCGACCGCTCGTCGTACAGTCCCAGGCCGACGAAGGTGAGCATACCTACGTGTCCGTCGAGAGTGGGATAAGTCGTGCGCACGCGCCCGGCAGCGGGTCGACGGGCCGCGGACACAGGGTCCTCGACGCACCGCTACGCTTACTGCTCACGGTCACTCAGCGGATGTATGGTCTACTGCGTGTGCGTCACCCGCGAGGATGGCGAGGCGGCCCGCCAGGCACTCGCCGAGCGCGACCTCGTGGACGAGGGTCACGAGATCGGTGTCGAGGACGGCACGCTCTACATCCCCGTCACCGACCCTGCTGCGGTCCCCGGGCGCTTCGAGGTGGTCGACCGTGACACGCCGCGCCGCGAGACCGAGACGATGCCCGCGGACCTGCTCGACTTCGAGCCCTCCTACGAGCGGCTGGGCGATGTCGCCATCGTCGACGAGGACGACCCCGACCGAGCACGCGAACTGGCCGATGCTGTCGTGGAGTCGGCCCTACCCGTCGGGACCGTCCTCAACCGCGCCTCGAAGGTCCACGGCGAGAGGCGGCTCCGGGACTGGGCGGTCCTCGCGGGCGAGGGGACCGAGACCGTCCACCGGGAGTACGGCCACGAGTTCGCGGTCGACCTCGGGGCGGTCTACTTCTCCCCCCGACTGGCCACCGAGCGCCACCGCGTCGCCGAGCAGGTGACCGCCGCCGAGCACGTCTTCGACATGTTCGCCGGCGTCGGCCCCTTCGTCGTTCCCTTCGCCGCTCAGGGCGCGGCGGCGGTGGGTGTGGACATCAACGAGACGGCCATCGAGTACCTCCGGGAGAACGCTCGCCGGAACGGTGTCGCCGACCGGGTGACCGCGATCCACGGGGATGTGGGTGCGGTGGCAGCAGAGTACGCCGACTGGGCGGACCGGCTGGTGATGAATCTCCCACCCAGCGCCGACGAGTTTCTGGAGGCCGCGGTCACGGTTGCGGGCGAGGAGGCCATGGTTCACTACTACGACATCCAACACGAGGACGACCCGTACGGCCCCGGCGAGGCGGCGGTCCGTGCGGCCGCCGAACCCGCCTACGACGTGACCGTCGAGACCCGCCACACGGTCCGGTCGTACGCCCCTCACGAACTGAACGTCGTGCTCGACGTCCGGCTGTCGCGGTGACGCGATTCGCAATTCTTATTGCGTTTATCGGCCCAACCACAGAGTGCGTGCCGGTGTAGCTCAGACTGGCTAGAGCGATTCCTTCGTAAGGAATAGGCCGAGGGTTCAAATCCCTCCACCGGCTTACGCCGTTCCTCTCGAATCCAGTCAGCGGCGATACCGACCTTAGTTTGGCTGTTCCGG
>CAZQZE010000114.1:0-7546 GCA_964597715.1 uncultured Halobacteriales archaeon | reverse complement strand
GAGGCGGGCTACGCCCCGGAGATGGCCTACTTCGAGTGTCTGAACGAACTCAAGCTCATCGTCGACCTCATGTACGAGGGCGGACACATGGGCATGTGGAACTCGGTGTCGGACACCGCCGAGTACGGCGGGCTGACCCGTGGCGAGGAGGTTATCGACCGCGAGGGGATGCAGGAGATCCTCGAGGGCGTCCAGTCGGGTGAGTTTGCCCGGGAGTGGGTCTCGGAGAACCAGGCCAACCGGCCCGCGTACCGCCAGTACCGCGGCGCCGAGCAGTCCCACGAGATCGAACAGGTCGGCGACCGGCTGCGGGAGCTGTTTGCCTGGGACGAACAGGGCGAGGAGGTACCCGCCGATGACTAGCGGGACGCGAGCGGCGACGAGCGGGGCCGCGGGCGCAGTCACGGGCGGTGACTACAGGCGTCGCGGGCGCGGAACAGAGGGATATGAGGGAACTGTATGAGCGAGAACACACTGTACGACAAGGTTTGGGAGCAACACAAGGTAAATGAGCTGCCGAGCGGACAGGACCAGCTGTTTGTCGGCCTGCATCTGGTTCACGAGGTGACCAGCCCGCAGGCCTTTCACATGCTCGAGGAGAAAGGCCACCAGGTCGCCTTTCCCGACCGGACCTTCGCGACGACCGACCACATCGTCCCGACGACGCCGGAGGGGCGCGAGCGGCCGCTGAACGACCCGGAGGCCGAGGAGATGCTCTCGGCCCTGGAGGAGAACGTCGACGACAACGGCATCACGTTCTTCGGCCTGGAGTCGGGCAAGCAGGGGATCACCCACGTCGTCGCCCCCGAGTTGGGGCTCAGCCAGCCGGGAATGACCGTTGCCTGTGGGGACTCACACACCGCGACCCACGGCGCCTTCGGCTCGGTCGGGGTCGGGATCGGCACCTCTCAGATCCGGGACGTCCTCTCGACGGGCTGTATCGCCGCCGAGAAACAGGACGTTCGGCGGGTCGAGGTGAACGGGACACTCGGCGACGGCGTCTACGCGAAGGACGTCATCCTGAAGATCATCCAGGAGCTGGGCGTCGACGGCGGCGTCGGCCACGTCTACGAGTACGGCGGCTCGGCGGTCCGGGACCTGGACATGGAGGGGCGGCTCGCGGTCTGTAACATGTCTATCGAGGGCGGTGCCCGTGCGGGGTATATCAACCCCGACGAGACGACCTACGAGTACCTCCGGGGCCGGGAGTTTGTCCCCGAGGGCGAGGCCTTCGAGCAGCGCAAGGAGTACTGGGAGTCGGTCAGGTCGGACGCGGACGCCGAGTACGACGATGTCGTCGAGATCGACGCCGACTCGATCGCCCCGATGGTCACCTGGGGGGTCAACCCCGGGCAGGTCGTCGAGGTGACCGAGCCCCTGCCCGCGCCGGCGGACTTCGAGGCCCGCACCGACCGTGAGGCCGCCACACGGGCCTACGACCACATGGGCCACAGCCCCGGCGAGACCATGGCAGGCTACGATGTCGACGTGGCCTTCCTGGGGACGTGTACGAACGGCCGGGTGAAGGACTTCGAGGTCGCCGCCCGGGTGCTGGAGGGCCGGCAGGTCGACGACGGGGTCCGCGCGCTTGCCGTGCCGGGCTCGGAGACGGTCCGCAAGGAGTGTGAGGCACGCGACATCGACGAGACGTTTATCGAGGCGGGCTTCCAGTGGCGCCAGGCCGGTTGCTCGATGTGCCTGGCGATGAACGACGACTCCCTGGAGGGTGACGAGGTCTGTGCGTCCTCCTCGAACCGGAACTTCGTCGGCCGGCAGGGCTCGAAGGAGGGCCGGACGGTCCTGATGAGCCCTGCGATGGTCGCGGCGGCGGCCGTCGAGGGCGCGGTGGTGGACGTCCGGGACGGACTGGATGTCGAGTTACCGAGCGGGACCGACCGCGCCGGCGCCGGGGAGGCGGCCGACTGATGAGCGACACCGACCCGACGGCAACCGGGACAGACGACCGTGCCGGACCGGCGGACATGCAGGTCCACTCGGTCGCCGGGACGGGCGTCCCGCTCCCCGGTGACGACGTCGACACCGACCAGATCCTCCCGGCCCGGTTCATGAAGGAGGTTACCTTCCAGAACATGGCCGACTACCTGTTTTACGACGCCCGCCGGGACGACGACGGGGAACTCAACGACCACCCGCTCAACCGCTTCGAGGGCGCCTCGGTCGCGGTCGTCAACAGCAACTTCGGCTGTGGCTCCTCCCGGGAGCACGCCCCGCAGGCGATGATGCGATGGGGGGTCGACGGCGTGGTCGGGGAATCCTACGCGGAGATCTTCCGTGACAACTGCAAGTCCCTGGGGATCCCTGCGGTGACCGCCGACCACGAGGCGGTCACCGGGCTTCAGGAGTGGGTCGAGGACAACCCCGACGGCCGGGTCGAGGTCGATATCGTCGACACGGTGGTCCGGTACGGCGGCCGGACGGTCGATGTCGATGTCGACGACGCCATGCGGGAGGCGCTGGTCGAGGGGATCTGGGACACCACGGAGCTGATGTACCGGAATCTCGACCGGGTTCAGGAGACCGCTGCCGGTCTCCCGTACGTCGAGCGCGTGGAGTAGGCGGACGGTCCACCGCCGGTGTCTTCATCGAGTATCGAGTGCCGACAGCGTCCCAACGCTGAATACCGGGCGCGCACAATTCAAAATCAGATCTGAGTCCGAAACACAAGGGTAAATACCGACTAAGACCGTACTATAGTCAGAATTGAATACTGATGCAGGACACAGGAGTAGACCGCGACGAGACGTTCGAGTTACTCAGTAACCACCGTCGACGGTACGCGCTTCACTACTGCAAACGCCGGGACGACCCGGTGACGCTGTCGGACCTGGCCGAGCAGGTCGCGGCCTGGGAGCACAACAAGTCCGTCAGCGAGATCACCTCGAGCGAGCGCAAGCGGACGTACACCTCCCTGCAACAGACCCACCTCCCGTCGATGGAGGAGGCGGGGATCATCGAGTGGGACGACAACATCGAGTTGACGCCGGCGGCCGAACGGCTCAACGTCTACATGGACATCGTCCCGGAGGAATCGGTGTCGTGGGGGGTGTACTATCTCTGGCTCTCGGCCATCGGCGGCGTTGTGCTCGCGTTCGCGTGGTTCGACCTCGTGCCGGTCCCGGCGCCGGATATGGTCTGGGCCGTGCTCGTGGTCGCCGGCTTCGGGGTCTCCGCCGCGGTCCACGTCTACCGGAACCGACAGAACAAACTCGGCCGGGCCGAGCGGCCACCGGAGTTAGAGTGACACGGTCCCCCGCCGCCACCGGCCCGGCTCAGCCGTTCCCGACAGATGACCACTGATATCCCCAGGACGCTGCGAGTTCGCCGGGTGGTCAGCGACTGGTTTCCCGTTGTCGTGGTGGGGCTCGTTCTCCTGACGCTGCTGGCCGGGGTTGGCACCTACAGCGCCCACGCAACAACCGAATACGAGACCGAGGAGACTGTGGTCTCGGCGCTGAACGAGTCGACCGACTTCGAGCACAGCGCGGTCGTGCGCAACGAGAGTACCATCCTGACACAGGGCGAGACCGTCCGTGACCGCCCGGTGTACTACACCCGTCTCATGCCGATTCTCGACGTCGGCTACACCTACAGTTACGGCCTCACCGGGGACGGGGGCGGTGACGTGACCGCCCGGACGGAGGCCCAACTCATCACCCGTGCGGTCAACGGCGACGGCGAGACGCTCTGGCGCGACATCCGACCGCTGGCGTCCGAGACCTCCCGCTCGCTGGCGCCGGGGAGCACACACGACGTCTCGCTGTCGGTCAACACCACACGCGTCGCGACACGGATCGCCGAGGTTGAGTCCGACCTCGGCGCCCGGAGCGGGGACGTCCAGGTCATCGTCAGGACACGAACCTCGGTGAACGGCTCCGCCGCCGGGCAGTCACTCTCGCGTGAGCACACCAGCGAACTCCCGCTCGTCGTCCGGCCGCCGACCTACCGTGCCGACGGCGAACAGACCGTGACGGCGGGCACAACGCTCCAGACCGAGACGTCCCGGGAACCGGTCACACCGTCGCTGTTGACCCGCGCTGGCGCCCCATTGGGGCTGGCTGCCGGGCTCCTCTCGCTTGGGGTTCTCGGCTACGCCACCCGCCGGGACCTGGTCGGACTGAGCGAGGCCGAGCGCGAGCGGTGTCTGGTCGCGGAGCGGCGACAGGAGTTCGACGACTGGATCACTCGGGGTGAACTCCCCGGTATCGACCAGTACCAGACCGTCGTCCAGGTGGACAGCCTCTCCGGGCTGGTCGACCTCGCCATCGACACCAACAACCGCGTCATCGAGGACGACGAGGCCTTCTACGTGCTCCGGGGCCGCGAGGACGTCGCGTACGTCTACGCGCCGTCGACATCCTCGGTCCACAACTGGCTGTTTGGCGGGTTCGACCTCGGCGACGAGGGGTCGTTCCCGGAGCTGGAGACCACCGGAAACGGACGACCGACCACGACAGGTAGCGAGGACCCGGACGCCGACTCGTTGTTCGGCGACGACGGGTTCGAGGGCGAGAGCGTGGAGGACGTCGACGTTCCCGAGTGGACCGAAAGCGACGAGAACGACGCCTGAGGCCGGACCCCTGTGTCGGCGACGACAGAGACCGCTCACGTCGTCGGGGATGCAGGTGTGGTCTGTGGGTTGCTGGCCCGCCCCTGCTCCGCTCTGTCCCGCGGTTTCAGTCTCGACGGAGGGCGTCCCGAACCCGGCTGCCGGCCGACTCCTCGCGGGCCCGCGAACGCAGCCGGACGCGCCCTGTACCGACGGTGTAGAGCGTCACGCCGGCGACGACTGCCGCGATAACGATATTAATGACGCCAAGCGCCACCAGCGGGTGAATCCGGTGCAAGGCGGCGACCCACGAACCAGGCAGGATACCGAGATACCGGTGCTCGCTGACGTAGCGGGTGTACGTCCCGGACGCCTCGGGGACCTGTATCTCGACCCCCGTCGCGGCTGCCCCCTGGAACGGCACGGAGAGCTGTTGCTGGTCGACCGCGATGCCGTTGCTCGCGGGCTCGACGACCGCGTGCATCGGCACGAGCCCGCTGTTCTGGACGGTGTAACGGAGCTCTAAGGTCTCACCCGGCTGGACGGCACCCGACCCCTCGGCGGGGTTCTCCGCGCTGAGAACGGTGTACTCCGCGGTGCCGCCCGGGATTGCCATCGAGGCGTTGGCGGGGACGAGCACCGCGAGCACGAACAGGACTGTCAGCACCTCCCCCTGGAGGATGAACGAACCCCGTCGCCTGTCGTAGCTCCGACTCGGCCGCTGGCCGCTCAACAGGACACTCCCCAGTAACAGCAACAGCCCCGCCACGATGGCGACGACACCGACCGTGCCCGCGCCCGCCTCCCCGTCGAGACCGACGACACCGAGTACCGCTCCTATCACGGCGGCCACGACACCCTGGACTGTCGTGACGAGGACGCCGAGCAGGGGGATAGTTACGGGACCGCCGCCGACCTGGAGGGCGACCCCGACGACCTGGCCCCCGGCGACGGGTGGCTCACCGCCGTCCTGGTCGGTGAAGGGGTTGTTATCCCCCTTCGTAATGTACCCCTCTCCGGTGGTGTCGACCACCCGGTGGGTCGTGAGCCCGCCCCCGTCGAAGTTCCGGGCCTCGTAGAGGACGATATCCCCCTCGCCCACCCCGCCGGCGACCGACGCCGGCAGGACGATATAGCCGTCCCCGGGTTCGATGGTCGGGGACATACTGTCGGTCTCGACGTACGTCAGGAGGAGTGGCTGGCCCAGCAACTGTCCGACCAGGAGTGCGAGCAGGAGGACGACGACCAGCCCCCCGAGCGCGTACCGGGCGTACGTTCCGACACCCATTCTAGTGTACTGATTTCTCCGTTCGCTGGGTATATGTTTCGTGGGATTTCAGATCCTGAGTATCGCGCTCCGACAGGAACGGTGTCCTTTTACCCGCTAATCCCCTATCTATCAGTGATACTTGGCGGGGAGTGGTCGCGCTCGTCGGTCTCGTTTCAGATATGGTTAATCGCAGACGCTTCATCGCAGGACTCGGTTCGCTCGCGGTCGGGAGCGGTGCGCTCATGCAGTCCGGGGCGTTCAGTACGGTCAAAGGCGAGCGCAGCGTGAGCGTGCAGACCGCACCGGACGGGAGCGCCCTGCTCGGTCTCGAGGGTGTCGGCGACCCCGACACTACGCCGACGTTCGAGAACAACTCGACCGGTTCGATGGATGTCACACTCGAGTCGACCGACAGCAGTGTCGAGTTCGACGTCGGTGACACCGGCTCGTTCACCGACACTGCCGAGTTCGGCCTAAACCCAGGGGACGACAAGGAGGTAGCTATCACGGGCAGTAGCAACCCGGTCCCGGTGTCGGTGACGGCCAAACTCCCGAACAGGAGCAATCCGGAGGCGACGATCTCCCTGAACAGGACGTACGCGGTCGACCAACCCGACCAGGCCGACCAGGTCCAACTCACAGAGAACGGTAACACCGGCGCCAACGGCAACAGCGGCAAATACAATTTCGAGGTGGAGAATAACGGCAGTATCGACGTCACAATCGTCGGTATCGGTATCAACGAGACTTCGAATGACAAGGCAGCTACGGTGTCCGGCGGAGATATCCTCGCCGTCGGGGGTGGTTCCGTTCTCCAGGAACAGATCCCAATTGACAGCGACACCCCCGACCAGAATACGCGCCGCAACCTCGACTCAGACGTTTCGCTCAGCACCACTGGAGCTGCCAAGACGTTCACATTTGACAAGTTCCAGGCCGAGAACGGCGGTAAGGTTGGGATGAAGAACGAAAGTGTGACTGTGACACTCTTTTTCGACGACGACACTCAGACGACACTCCCTATCTGACGCGCAGACTGTCGCCCACCTCCCCGGTCGGACGAGCGCCTACTCGTGACGAGAGGAAAGTAAAAAAGTCTCAGTTAGAACCCTGTTCTCGGCCGGTACCGTCTATTTAATCTTACTCAGCGACTAGCGTGATATCAGACCCGATATCGCCGATGCTACGGTCGCCCCGAATATCGATGACGACATCAAGCTCGACAGTCTCGGTAGGGGCGATCTGCACGCCGTCTCCCGTGCCTGACGCGACGATACTACTCCCTCCACTCTCGTTGAGGAAGAGCGCTGAACCGATTCCGGGGTCACTGTCGTCCACGTAGAGCGTGACACTTTCGCTGCCGGTGTTGGTGACATTCACCGCGTTGTCGAATGTCGTTATTGCGTCCGTGTTGAAGTTACTCTGATTCAGTGAGAGCTCGTTGTTTGCGTTTGCGAATATCTCGCCGGAACTGGCCCCAGCCCCTTCGGTAATTTGAAGCAGGGCGCCGCTGTCGGCGGCAGTCCCGACATCCACCGTCCGGTCTGCCTCGACGCTACTGAATGCACCCGTGCCGACGAGCGCACCACTACCGATGATCATTACTCCCAGTGCAACGAGTATGGTTTTGCGATTTAGTCTCATTATGAGGTGTTTCCGCTTGTGTTGCGGTATTCCTTTATTAGGGTTAGTGCTACTTTGTATTGTCC
>CAZQZE010000113.1:0-7573 GCA_964597715.1 uncultured Halobacteriales archaeon | reverse complement strand
CGTCCTCGTAGGCGTCCCGGACCTGGCCGAGGATCTGGTCCTCGCCGACCACCAGCGATTCGAGCCCGGCGGCCACCCGCAGCAGGTGACGCAGGCTCCCGGTGTGGTCCATCCGGACGACGAGTTTCTCGGGGGTGTCCCCGACCAGCCTGTCGAGGGCAGCCTGGCCGTCCTCGGCGGTGTCGGCGACGACGTAGCCCTCGACACGGTTGCACGTCTGGAGGACAAACGCCTCCTCGGCGCCGGCGTCGAGAAGGTCGAGCACGGCCTCGCGCTGGCTGGGGGCCGCGGCCGCCTCGAGTTGGTCGACCGTTGCCCGCGTGTAGGAGATACTCGCCCCGGCGATGGTGCCCGTCGACGTCATTCCGGGTCACCCGTCACGTCTGAGATCACGGCTTTTGCTGTCGCCCGTGGGTTGTCGTCGGGGGTATCTAAAGCCTTCCAAACCGCGTCGGCTCTCACGACTGCCCGGACCGCATCCCGGCGCTGGTCTGCCGGTCTGTCCCGCAGCTCCTCGCGCAGGTCGGCGGTCAGCTCCGCGAGCTCGCCGGCCCCATCCAGTGTCTCCGCTATCTCCTGGCGGAGCCGTCGGGACAGCGCCGGCGCCCGGCCGCCGGTCCCGACACTCGCCACGACCGGTCCGTCCCTGACCGTTGCCGGGACGACCACCCGGTTGGCGTCGTGTGACCCGGATTCCCCGCCCTGGTCGGCCCGGGACTGGTCGGCACGGTTCACCGGCACGCCACGCTCCCCGGCCGCGCGCTCGACCGCATCGTTCACCGCCGTGTCGTCGGTGGCGGCGACGGCCAGCGCCGGCGCTACCCGGTCGAGCCACCCGGCCACACTTCCGGGGGCGGGCGCAGCCCGGACTAGCTCCACGTCCGTATCCCCGAACCCTCCGGGAAAGTCGGGGGCGAGTACCACGACCCCGGCCTCGCGGGCAAAACGACGGGCCTTCCGCGCGCCGACCGGCCCACCCCCGAAGACGAGCACACGCTCGCCGGCGAAGTCGTGAAGCAGTGGTATCATCTCTCGATGGTCGGGGCTCGATGTGATTAAACCGTTCGTCGCCAACCGCCCACCGCGACGACCCCCGACCCTCACTCCAGGGTGTCCCCCGGGCTGTCGGCATCGCCGCGGACCCCAGTTACCCTGTAGCCTGCCTCGCGGGCTGCCGTCTGGACCGCCTCGTGGTCGGCGCGTGCCTCGTAGTAGATGACGATGTCGAACGCGCCGTCCCGGAGCAGTTGCTGACACTCCCAGACGAACTCCTCGCCGTCGAGGGTCAGCCCCTGGTGTTGGTTCGAGGAGAACTCGGAGCTGTCGTTGCCCGACTCCACGTACGTGTCAGTCGGGTCGTGACCCGCGGCCTCGGCGATGATCTCACCGACCTCGAGTGTGGCCTGGTGCATCTGCGTCTCCTGGCTCCCGTCGAACTCCGTGTGGACGATGAGCCCGTTGAGGTCGATCTCGCCGGGTTGGAGCAGCTGCCAGGTCCGCTGAATCAGGTCGGTGTCCTGTTGTCCGGCACTCGCGTCAGTCATATCCCTCTTTTTGTGCCACAGGGCTTACACCTCACGGTTGCCGGGTGACAGTCGTCGCCCGGACCGGTTGGCTGTGACGAACGTACTGCCGGCGGTAGCCGTCGGCTACCGGGTCTCGGGCGCGCGGGTCGTGGCTCCGGGGCCTTCGGTGTCGGATTCGGCCTCGACTCACCCCCGCAGGTCCGGGCCCCTGGCGGCCTCCGTGTGGATGGATACCCACTCGTCCGCGTCGTCGGTCCCGGTGGACCCGTGGCCGCCGTGGCGCTCACCACTGCACCGGCGGGGCCGTAGGCGGCGTATGAAAAGGTGACAGGACAACAGACAACACAAGACTCATCACGGATCCATCATGGGTATCGGATAGATGCGACAACGCCTGCGTCGGCTCGCGGACGCCGCCTACGAGCGGCTGTTACGGGCTGAACTCTCCGAAACCCCGTCGCACGTGGCGGTCATCCAGGACGGTAACCGTCGGTACGCCGACAGGCAGGGCGGTGACGCTGCCGACGGCCACCGGGCCGGGGCCCAGACCACCGAACAGTTGCTCGACTGGTGTGACGAGCTCGGGGTCCGCGAGGTCACGCTCTACGCCTTCTCCACGGAGAACTTCGAGCGGCCGGCCGAGGAGCGCCAACACCTCTTTGACCTGATCGCCGAGAAGCTCCGGGAGTTCGCCGACGCCGACCGGGTCCACGACGCCGGGGTCCGGATTCGCGCCATCGGCGACCTCGACCGGCTCCCGGAGCGGGTCCGCACGGCCATCGACTACGCCGAAACCCGGACCCGAGGCTACGACCAACTCCGCCTCAATATCGCGCTGGCCTACGGCGGCCGGGCGGAGCTACTCGGAGCCGCCCGCGACATCGCCCGCGAGGTGGCCGCCGCCGAGCGTGACCCCGCCGAGGTCGACGTCGACGCCGTCGAGACGGCGCTGCCGGAGGGGCCGACCCGGGGTGTCGACCTCATCGTCCGCACCGGGGGCGACGAGCGCACCTCGAATTTCCTCCCTTGGCAGGCAAACGGCAGCGAGGCCGCCGTCTACTTCTGTACCCCCTACTGGCCGGAGTTCCGGAAGATCGACTTCCTGCGGGGGATCCGGACCTACCAGCATCGCGAACAGTCCTGGCGCCGTACCCGGGCCCGTCGCGCGCTGGCGCTCGTCAGCGCCCTCGGCAGTGACGCCGCACACGCCCGCCAGGTGCTCCGGCGGTTCCAGGATGCCCTCCCCAGCGGCGAGCGCGAGACCGCGGAGGAGGTCGACCGGCCGGCGGACTGATACGGATTATTGCGACTCTTTGCCACCCTAGTGAGCGAGATATTCGGTTTCGGCGGCTGAGCCATCGGTCCTGTCGAGCCGTGCTAAAAATACTCGCAATAATCCGTATGAGCCCAACCGCGGGCAGACCCCACGCCGGTCTCACTTCTCGCCGCCGGTGACCGACACCGGCCGGTCGGCGTCGAGCAACACCGCCTGCGTGACACTGCCAAACAGCAGCGACCGGGCGGGCGACCGTTTGCGGCCGCCGAGCACGATGTGGTCGGCGTCAGTCTCCTCGGCCACCTCGAGGACTGCCGTCGCCGGGTCGCCGACCCGGGAGACCTGCTCGACGGGGATCCCCGCCTCCTGTAACCGGTCGTAGGCGACCCTTCCACCCGGGATCTGTCGGGGGGCGGTCTCCGCCTCTCTGTCCTCGTCGTCGAACGCGTACAGCAGTGTGACCCTCACCGCCTCGCTGGCGTTCGGGAGTGCCTCGACGGTCTCTGCCTGCGCGATGCCCCGGGGTTCACTGCTGTCAATCGGCATCAGCACGTGGTACATATGGTACCATGCCACACCCATCGGCAAAACCGTTCCGACGGGCGCCCCCCGGTTCGGGCTGCTCACCGACCGAATCTCCGCTGACGGTCCTGGTAGTCCCGTAGCGCACGCAGGTAGTCCCGGCGGCGGACGTTCTGCCAGTTCACGTCGGTAAAGTAGAGTTCGGAGTAGACCGACTGCCAGATCATGAAATCGGAGAGTCGCTCGGCGCCCGTCTTCACCACCAGGTCGGGGGCGACCGGGAAGACCAGATGCTCCTCGATGTCCGCCTCCTCGATCTCCTCGGGGTCGAGGTCGCCGGCGTCGACGGCCTCAACGAGCTGTCGCACCGCGGTCGCGAACTCGTGTTTCCCGCCCAGCCCGATACTCACCTGGATAGGGGCGTCGGCGCGCTCGTCGTCCTCGGGGCCACGGACGGCTACCGGCCGCGGCGTATCGACGCTCTCTAACCCCGCCCGGAGCCGTGGGACAGCCTCCACGTCGAGGACGCTGACGTAGACGACGACCCGCTCGGCGCCGAACTCCACAGCCCAGCCCAGCAGCTCCTCGAGGGTCGCGTACCCGCCGTCGAGCAGGTCCCGCTCGGTGAGTATCACAGCGACCGTCTCGGGGAGGGCGGCGGTACTGCGCCGGAGGCGGGCGGCGAGGTAGGCGTCGTACAGTCCCACAGCGGGGTTAGCCCGTGCCGCGGCCTAAATCCACCGGGAGCGGTCACACGGGTCCGGGCGCCCGGCACGGTCCGGAAGCGGTAAGTGCGACTCGGCAGTACCGCCGGTCGTGACATCGACAGTCCGGCGCGCGGTTGCCTTCGCGCTGGTCGGCGGCCTCTCGCTGGTCGTCCCCTGGGTGAGACAGCTCCAGGAGCCCGCCTTCGCGACCCTGACTGCCGTGCTCCCGTTCCTGCTCGTGACCGCCGTTGCGCTCACCGTCGGCTCCGGAACCCGGCTGTTCGAGCTGTTCGCCCGCCCCGGTGACCGTCAGGACGGCAAGCTCTACGGGCTGGCCGGCTTCGCGCTCTCGGCGGCCGGGCTCGCCATCCTGGCCGTCGAGTTCGGGATGCCGACCACGGTCTACGTCGGGACGGTGTTTCTGCTCGCGGTCGGCAACCTCGGCGACCACCTGGTCGCCCGCTACCGGAGCGAACCGCTCGTAACTACCAGCGGGTTTGTCGTCGCCGGCTTTCTCGCCGCCGCCGCCAGCCAGCTCGCCGCCGCCCGCCTCGCCGACCTCGCGGTCTCCTGGCCGACAGTCCTCTTTCTGGCCGCCAGCGGCGCCCTGCTCGCCGCGCTGGTCCGTGAGGCGCTGTTCCGGCGCGACGACCCGCTTGTGATGGTCTCCGTCGCCCTGTTGCTGTGGCTGTTTGCCGCCCTCCCGCTGTCGGTAACGCCGACCCGGGTTGCCGTCGCCCTCGGGGTCACAGGCGTGCTCGGGGTGCTCTCCTACGCCCTCCAGACGGCCTCGCTGCCGGGAATGCTGACCGGCGTCCTCCTGAGCCTGCTGACAATCGTTCTCGGCGACTACGGCTGGTTCGCCATGCTGGTTGCCTTCTTCGGGGTCGGCGGCCTCTCGACGAAGTACGGCTACCAGGTCAAACAGCAGCGCGGTATCGCCGAGGAAAACGAGGGGGCCCGCGGGACCGGCAACGTCCTCGCGAACTCGCTGGTCGCGCTGGTGGCGGTGCTCGGCGCCGCCGCGAGCCCCTGGTTTTCGGCCGCCCCCCGACTGTTCCTGTTTGCCTTTGCGGGCTCGCTCGCGGCCGCCCTCGCCGACACCCTCTCCAGCGAGGTCGGCGGCCTCTACGACGACCCGCGGCTGGTCACCTCGCTCACGGTGGTCGAGCCCGGGACCGACGGCGCGGTCACCTGGCAGGGCGAACTCGCCGGGCTCGGCGGCGCCCTCCTGGTTGCCGCGATCGGCTTTGTGGGGTTCTCCGAACTCGGACTCCCCGGGGCGAGCGTCGTCGCCGCGGCCGGGGTTGTCGGGATGACCGTCGACAGCCTCCTGGGCGCGACACTCGAGGGGTGGCTGGTGGGGAATCAGGGGGTGAATCTGCTCGCAACACTGACCGCCGCCCTGGTCGGCGCCGGACTGGCCGTCGCTGTCGGGCTGACAGCGCTATGACCGAGGACCTCGACTCCGACGGCAGCACCGCTGTCCGGGTCCGCCGGGGCGAGCGCGCCGACCTGCCACACCTCCGTCGGGTCCAGGCCGCCACGCTCGCCGAGCCCGCACCCGACCTGCTCCGTGCCGCGGCCGTCGACGGACCGCCCGGGCTGTTCGTCGCCGACGACGGCGGCCCCGTTGGCTACGCAATCCTCGTCGCCGGCGAGGTCGCCTATCTCCCCGAACTCGCCGTTGCACCTGCCCGGCAGGGTGAGGGGGTGGGGACGGCCCTGCTCCGTGCACTCGTTGCGGCCGTGCGCGAACTGGAGGCGGGCCCCGACCGGTTGCGCGTGACTGCGCGCGCCGGGGACGACCGTGCGAGACGGTTCTATCGGTCACGCGGGTTCGAGGCGGCCGACCGCCTGCCCGGCTTCTTCGAGTCAGAGACAGGGGTCGCCATGGTGCGGGAGGTCTGACACCGCGGCTCGAGCCGGTTGTGCCGGCTCGACGGTCAGGTCGAGGTCGTCGCCTCGAAGTCCGCGGCGGTGCGGACCCGGACGCCTGTCGGCTGTTTGACGAAGGAGTCGGCGCCCGCCGCGACCACCTGCCCGACACCACGCTGTGCTGCGACATCGAGGACGCGCTGGCTGAGCGAGCCGTCGATGACGACCGCGGCAGGCACCTCCGAGGCGTCGGCAACGGCGTCGAACACCGCGTCGGCGTCGACCTCGGCGAGCGTCCCGAAGCCGGCGTCGAGCAGCCGCGCCCGGTCGGTCTCCCCGTCGATGACGGCGCTGACGTGGCCCGGAAGTGTCTCCGGGTCGGCTGCCTCGTCGCCGGTGTCGGGCTCCGGGTCGGCTCCCGGTGTCGCGTCGGCGCCCTCGGTGACGGTCGTCTCCGCGGTGTCCGCCCCGTCCGTATGTTGGCCGTCCGTCGGGCCGGGGGCCGCGGTGTCCGGGCGTTCGGATTCCGTCGCGACGGCGCTGCCGCCGTCGGCGTCGACCTGTGGGGTAGACCCGTCGTCCTCGGCCAGCGTCTCCTGTTGGAACTCGTTGTACGGCACCTTCTCCCGGAGCGCGTCACGGACGGCCTCCCGGGAGAGGTCCTCGACGGACTCCCCGGTCGGTGTGATGGCGACGTGGTCGACATCCCCGACCTGGGCCAGTTCCCGGAGGATCAGGTCGCCGCCGCGGTCGCCGTCGAGAAAGGCCGTGACTGTCCGGCCACGGCTCAACGTCGCAACGGCGTCCGGGACGTCGGTCCCCTCGACGGCGACGGCGTTTTTGATCCCGTAACCCAGCAGTTGGCGGACGTCGGCCCGCCCCTCGACGACGATGACCGCGTCGCTGTTGGCCACCCGCGGGCCCGCTGGGAGCCCCTCGTAGTCGGTGATACTGCCGACCTCGGCGCGCTGGCGGACCTCCGCGAGGAGTTCCTCGCTCGTGAGCTGGCGGTCGTCGAACTCCGCGAGTAGCTCGACGGCACGGTCGACCAGCTCCCGGCGCTTTGCGGCACGGGCGTCCTCGATGTTGCTGACCCGGAGTTCGGCCCGGCAGGGGCCGACCCGCTCGATGGTCTCCAGGGCTGCGGAGAGAACGGCTGTTTCGACCCTGTCCAGGCCGCTGGCGACCGTGACGGTCCCGAAGGAGCGTCCGCCCTCCGAGTCGATATCGACGTCGATGCGGCCGACTTTCGAGGACTCCTGGAGGTCCCTGAGGTCGAGTTCCGACCCCAGCAGGCCCTCCGTCTGCCCGAAGATCGCGCCGACAACGTCACTCCGTTCGACCACCCCGCTCGCGCGGATGGTCGCGTGAATGAGGTACTTTGCTGAATCTTGCATTGTGAATCTGCCCCTGACGGGGCGGTGATGGTGTGAATGGTGCTGCCATGAAGCGACTCATGGACAGAGAGTGTACGGCTCTGTCACGTAAAGTACCTGACGGGTGCGCCCGCATTTGCGAGCCGAACGGTAGAGGGGATACACGGCGGTGTGGGCCGGGTCTCAGTGACGGTCGAACTCCTGTCGGGCCGATAGAACGGGGGCCCTGGACGCCACAACCGACACAGGACCGGTGACGTCCGAGGTCGGAGGTGCCAGAACAGGTAA
>CAZQZE010000112.1:4784-7611 GCA_964597715.1 uncultured Halobacteriales archaeon | reverse complement strand
ATCCGCGACCCCGGGGTCGCGAAATTCTTTACAGACTTACAGCCGGCAGTATGAACTACCCGGTCAGCGCCGGGGCTACCGACAACCCGACGACGGGCGTGACGACACGCTTAAGCCGCTGGTAACGGCCATTCGAATATGTCGCGGGTTGTCGACTGGCGGGTCAGTGTCGGCCTCGTCGGGTCGGTCTACCGCTACCTCTCCGTCCCCCTCCTCGTTCCGGTGCTGGTCGCGCTGGTCTACGGCGAGGACCCGCTTCCCTTCCTCGTCACCATCCTGGTCGCGGTCGGCGTCGGCACGGGCCTAGAGCGGCTCACACCCGACCGCGACCTCGGCAAACGGGAGGGCTTTCTGCTGGTCGCGCTGACCTGGCTGGCGGTCCCCCTGCTCGGCACCATTCCGTATCTGGTCGCCGGCAACGGCACCGTCGCCGCGCCCGCGAACGCCATCTTCGAGAGCATGAGCGGGTTCACCACGACCGGCGCGACCGTCCTGGGCGATATCTCCTTCGAGACACACTCACATGCGATGCTGATGTGGCGCCAGCTCAGCCAGTGGCTCGGCGGCATGGGGATCCTGGTGTTGATGGTCGCCGTTCTCCCCGACCTCTCGGTCGGGGGGGCGGCGGTCATGCGCGAGGAGGCCCCCGGCTTTGGCATCGACAAGCTGACCCCCAAGATCCGCGAGACGGCGCGCATCCTCTGGCTCATCTATCTCGGATTTACCGCGCTCGCGGCGCTGGTCTACTACAGTCTGGGTGTGGCCGGGTTGGCCCCGGAGATGGGTGTCTACAACGCCGTTGCCCACGCGCTGACGACGCTGCCAACCGGCGGGTTCTCCCCGGAGGCCCGCAGCATCGAGGCCTTCTCGCCGGCGGTCCAGTGGGCCATTGTCCCGTTCATGGTCGTCGCCGGGACCAACTTCGCGCTGTTCTGGTACGCCGTTGCCGGTCAGCCCCGGCGACTCCTCGAAAACGAGGAGTTTCGCTCGTACCTGCTGGTGATGGTCACCCTCGGTGTCGTCGTGACGGGGCTCCTGTACGCCGGACTCGGCGCCGGGCTCTCCTCGGTCGCCGAGGGGGTCGCGCCGGTCGCCGGCGAGGTCGAGCGGGCCGCCCGGCACGCCGCCTTCCAGACCGCCGCCATCGTCACCACGACCGGCTACGCGAGCATGGACTTCAACACCTGGAGCGAGGCTGCGAAGGTCCTGTTGCTGTTTGCGATGTTTCTGGGTGGCTCCGCCGGGTCGGCGGCCGGGTCGGTCAAGATCGTCCGGTGGCTGCTGGTCAGCAGGACTGTCCGCCGAGAGCTGTTCACGACCGTCCACCC
Organism: uncultured Halobacteriales archaeon; assembly: GCA_964597715.1. Lineage (GTDB taxonomy): Archaea > Halobacteriota > Halobacteria > Halobacteriales > Haloarculaceae > Salinirussus. The sequence goes on along the minus strand of CAZQZE010000112.1, from coordinate 6,283 downwards.
CGAGGCCGTCCGGCCGGTCAGGGTCGACGGCGGGGTACTCGACGAGTCGACACTGCGGGGCCTGGCCGTGTTTGTCCTCGTCTTCCTGTTACTGTTCGCGCTGACGACGCTTGTCCTGTTTCTGGACGGGGTCACAAACCCCGCGCTCGACCTGTCGGCGCTGGAGGCGATGAGCGCCGCCATCGCAACCGTCGGCAACGTCGGGCCCGGCTTTGGCGTCGTCGGGCCGATGGGGAGTTACCTCGACTTCTCGGCGCCGGCAAAGGGGTGGATGGTGCTCGCCATGTGGCTTGGCCGGCTGGAGGTCATCTCGGTCATCGTCGTCCTCACACCGACCTACTGGCGGCCCTGACTACTCCTCGGCCGCCGACCGCAACTCCTCGATGTGTCGCTCCAGCTTCCGGAGGGTCGCATCGGCGTCGGCGTACCCCTGTTCGTACTCCGCATAGCAGCTGTCGGCCCGGTCGAGGAAGTCGGCGACCGCCTCCGCCGCAGGTGTGTTCATACCGTCTGTTCGGTCCCCTGTCCCAAAAGTCCCGTCGACTCCGGGAGTCGTCAAGCCTTTTCGCCTCCCACCCGGCATAACTGTATGGACGCGGCAGCCGACCTCCGGTTTTGTGACCGGGCGCTTCTCCTCGGGGAGACGCTCGTTCTCGCGGACCTGCACGTCGGCCGTGGCGCCGACTCCGACGTCGAGATCCCGGTCGGCGATGGGGTCGATATGGTCGAGCGCTTCGAGGCGCTACTCAGTAGGTTTGGCCCCGAGGAGGCCGTGGTCGCCGGTGACCTGTTGCACTCCTTCCGGACTGTCCCCCGGACCGTCCGGAAGACCGTCGACGGGCTCGCCCGCACGGCCCGTGAGGCCGGCGTCCGTCTGGTGGTCACACCGGGCAACCACGACACCATGCTCGACGCGGTCTGGGACGGGCCCACCGCCGACAGCTACCGGGTCGGCGACACCGTCGTCTGTCACGGCCACGTCGAACCCGGGGCTGCGGGGGGTGACATACCGGGCGACGCCGACCGCTATGTCGTCGGCCACGACCACCCCACGATCACCATCGAGGGGAAGCGCCGACCCTGCTATCTGGCCGCCAAGGGTGTCTACCACGGTGCGGACGTGGTGATGGTGCCGGGGTTCAACCGCCTCCTGCAGGGCGTCGAGGTCAACGGGATGGCGGCGGCCGGGTTCATGTCACCGTTCGTGTGTGACGCCGACGCCTTTGCGCCCGTCGTGCGCGACGAGACCGCCGACGAGACGCTCACCTTCCCCCCGCTCGGCGAGTTTCGCCACCGGCTGTGAGGCGGCGGCCTGAGCGCCGGTGCGTTTCTTATATGCGAGCGCAAACGGGTACGGTCGGTACGAGCCTCGGCTTCGTCGGTCTCACAGTGCTGGTCGCCTTGGCCTACCGCCTTCTATAGACCCTCAAACCGGAGGAGCGCAGCGAGCACGGCACACAGGGTGGCCAGCCCTCCTAACCGGCGCTACTGCCGCTCGC
>CAZQZE010000112.1:0-4684 GCA_964597715.1 uncultured Halobacteriales archaeon | reverse complement strand
GCGAGCACGGCACACAGGGTGGCCAGCCCTCCTAACCGGCGCTACTGCCGCTCGCAGTGTTCGGGCTCATACCGTCGGCTGTCCAATCACGGGAGAGACCGGCACCCTGGGTGGCGAGTATCCCCACGTACGTACAGCCAACCGTATCAGTAGCCACGTCCCAGCCAGGTGTGGGGCGTCTACCGGTCGTCCACAGCGGCGACCGCGGCCCGGCGCCCGCTCTCCATCGCACCCTGGAGCGCAGACCAGCGGGTGTAGTCGCCGGCCAGGTAGACCGGGCCGGCCGGGTCGTCGACGTCCGGCACCGACGCCCGAAAGCCCGGGGGCTGGGCGAACTGTGCAACCTCGACCCGGTCGACCGCCACCCGCTCCAGGTTCGCAAACCGGTTTTCGGGGTACCAGGACGACAGCACGCCCCGGACCTCCTCGAGCAGTGCGTCGTCGTCGGCGTCCTGCGGTCCGAGAAAGGTCGCACTCAGGAGTTGCTGGCCCTCGGGTGCGTACTCCGGGGCCACCTCGGACATCGGCGCGACCTGGTTGGGCCGGTCGTCGGCGGCGTTCAACAGGATCCGACGGTCGGTGTCGAGTTGCTGGGTGTCCGGGAGCGCGAGGTGGAGTGTGACACAGCCGACCGTCTCCGCCGGAATCCCGGTCACACCGGTCAGCTCCCGCGCCGTCGGCGGGTCCGTGGCGACGACCGCAATGTCCGCCGCGAGCGTCTCGGCGGCGGTCTCGACGGTGACGCCGCCCGCGCTGTCGGAGGGGTCGGTCCGGTCGACAGCCGTGACCGCCCGGCCCGTCTCGATGGTCGCACCCGCGGCTCGCGCGTGGTCGGCAAGCTGGGCGGGGACCGCGCCCATCCCGCCGGCCGGGACGGCCGTTGCCCCCTCCGAGAGCATCTTGAACGTGTACTCGAAGACCGCCTTCGAGGTCGACAGCGAGCGGTCGAGTGTGATCCCCCCATAAAACGGCGCGGCAAAGTTGTCCCGGAACTGCCGGGAGAACCCCCAGTCGGCGAGTGCCTCGTCGATAGAGCGGTCGTCGGCCGCCAGCGCCGCCTCGGGGTCGGTCCGCTTGAGCCGGCGCTGTTGGCGAAACAGCCGGAGTTTGTCGCCGGTGGTCACCTCCCGGTTGAACAGTGTCGCGGTCGCGGCCCAGGGGTCCCGAAGCGGGTCCGACAGCGTCGAGCGCTCGCCCGGGCGGGCGATGACCGCGCCGGGTCGGAACCGACGCAGCGAGAGCGCGTCCACGTCGAGTTCACGCTGCACCGCCGGGTAGGCGGTGAAGAGGACCTGAAACCCCCGGTCGAGGGCGTACCCGTCGGCGTGCTCCGTCCGGACCCGGCCGCCGACGGTGTCCTGGCGCTCGAGCAGTGTGACCGCGGCGCCCCGGTCGGCGAGGTGGCGGGCGGCGACGAGACCGGCGAGCCCGCCGCCAACGACGACTGCGTGCATATTCGCCCGTTCGGCCCTGCGGGCAAAAAGGGGACGGAGCCGGTCGGCAGGTCGACAGCGCGGACCCCCCGACGGCTGGCAGACAAGCGGTACGCGGACGGACAGGGCTTAGTCACCGGCGGTCGTGAGGGTGAGTATGAACACGACCGAGGCGTTCGCCGGGCTCCGCTGCACCGACTGCGGTACCACCCACGACCCTGTGGCGGCCGGCCGCTGCCCCGAGTGTAACGGCCTGCTCGACGCCGTATACGACCACGACAGCGCCGCGGAACTCTCCGGTCACGGGCTCGGACGGTACGCGCCGCTGTTACCCTTCGCCGACGAGGCGCTCGTCAGCCTCGGGACCGGCGGGACCCCGCTGGTCGCCGTGCCGGAGTTAGCCGACGAGTTGGGTGTCGCGGCTGCCTACGTCAAGGACGAGGGGCGCAACCCGACGGGCGCGTTCGTCGACCGAGGGGTCGCACTGGCGGTGACAGCCGCCAGCGAGGCCGGCGCCGGCGACATCGCCCTGCCGACGACCGGCAACGCCGGCCAGGCCGCGGCCGCCCACGCCGCCCGAGCAGGGCTCGCCTCTCACAGTTTCGTCCCCTCACGGACCCCGTTCGTCAACAAGGCGATGATCAACGTTCACGGCGGCGAGATGAGCGTCGTCGAGGGGCGGTACCCCGAGGCCCGCGAGGCCTTCGAGGACCACGACGAGGAGTTGGCCTCGCTCGCACCCTTCGAGAACCCCTACCGCCACGAGGGCGCCAAGACGCTGGCCTACGAACTCGCCGAGGCGGTCACGCTCGACGGCGCACCCGACGCCGTCGTCCACCCGACCGCCCACGGGACCGGCGTCGTCGGTCTCCACAAGGGCTTTCGCGACCTCCGCAAGCGCAACCGGGTCGACGCCGCCCCCCGTCTGTACGCGGTCCAGCCGGAGGGGTGTTCGCCGGTCGTCGACGCCGTCGAGAGCGAGGCCGAAACCGTGTCACCGGTCGAACACCCCGACACCATCTGCGGGCCGCTGGAGGTGCCCGGGCCGGCCGGCGGCCGGCAGGTCATCGAGGCGCTGCGGGCGAACGACCGTGGGGCCGTCGCGGTGAGCGACGACGCCCTCCTCGAGGGGGCGACCGGCCTCGCGGCAGGCGGGCTGACGATGGGCGCGACCGGCGGCGCCGCGGTCGCGGGCGCCCGACAGCTTGCCGACCGGGACGCCTTCGACCCCGACGATGTTGTCGTGTTGGTCAACCCGACGACCGGCAACAAGGAGGAGGACATCCTCCGGAGTCACCTGATGAAACAGGGGATCTGAGCCGTAATCATCAGTCGGCCGCGTGCTGTTTCGCGGTCGTGTAGGCCTCTCGCACCCGCCGGAACGCCTCCTCGTCACCGCCCTGGTCGGGGTGGACCTCCTTTACTCTCCGCCGGTAGGCCCGGTCGACCTCGTTGAGGGTCGCCCCCGGGGAGACACCTAGTTCCGCAAAGGCCGCTTCCGGAGGGGTGTGTCCGTCGGTCTCCGGTTCGAGGTCGGGCGTCTCGAAGGGGAGGCGCTCGCCGAGCATCGCCCCCGGCATCTCGTGTTCGACGAGCACGGAGTGGGCGACGGAACGGTCAACCTCGTAATAGGTCCGCGGGTCGAAGGTCACCGCGACATCTCGCTGTGTGAGGTAGAAGGCGACAGACTGCCCCTCGACAGGGTGGTCCTCGGCGTAGGGCTCGTCGATGGCGTCGAGATATCCCCGGACCTCACTGCGTCGCCGTGACTCGCCGGACCGGCGGCCCTCCTCGTGCCCGGAGTCGGGGCTGCGCTCGCGGCCGGGAAACAGCCGGTTGGCCGCGAGGAAGGCCACAGCCACCAGGACACTCCCGGCCACGCCAAGGAGGACCCCGCCGACCAGCCACGACGGCAGTCCCGCGAGCACCGTCGCTGACACACTGCGTTATTCTGTGTCACGGATAAAGAGTCCCCCGCTTTCGGCCGTCGGCGCGAGGTGGCTACGGTCCCCCCCGTCACTCGCGTCTCACGCGGTCGTCACGCTGAATCCGATGGCGGCCGCGAGCGGCCCGACGGCGACAACGAGAGCGACAATGGCGGCGACCTGCCGGCCCGAGGCGAGGGTCACGGTCCCGAGCGTCCACAGCGCCCCGGCGACAAACGCGAACACGAGCACGGCACCGAGCGCGCCGAGCAGCCACTGGCGTCCGGTCGACCCGACGATACCGGTCGGAATCCCGCCGATCCGGGGCGTCCACGACGTGCCCGGGAGCTTCGACCACGACATACCCGGTAGTAGACGGACCAGCTACATAAAAGGCCGCGACCGCCGGCACAGACACCGGGGCTGTTCAGCTGTAGGCGGGGATACCGGTCAGGTCCTCACCGAGGATGAGCGTGTGGATGTCGTGGGTCCCCTCGTAGGTGTAGACGGTCTCGATGTTGGCCATGTGCCGCATCGGCGAGTAGTCGGCGGTGATACCGTTGCCGCCGAGGATCTCGCGGGCGACCCGGGACTGGTCGCGGGCCGTCCGGACGTTGTTGCGCTTTGCCATCGAGACGTGCTGGGGGCGCATATCCCCGCGCTCTTTCAGGTCGGCCAGCCGGTGGGCCAGCAGTTGCGCGAGGGTGATCTGTGTGGCCATCTCCGCGAGCTTGTCCTGTTGCATCTGGAAGCCGGCGACCGGCGTCTCGAACTGCTCGCGGTCGGTCCCGTAGTCGAGCGCCGCCCGGTAGCAGTCCTGGGCCGCGCCGACAGCCCCCCAGGCGATGCCGTAGCGGGCCTGTGTGAGACAGGACAGCGGCCCCTTCATCCCCTCGACACCGGGGAGGACGTTCTCCTCGGGAACGTGGACGTTCTGGAGGCTGATCTCGCCGGTGACCGAGGCACGGAGCGAGAGTTTCTCGTCGATCTCGTTGGTGGTGACACCGTCGCGGTCGGTCTCGACGAGAAAGCCCCGGACCGGGGTGTCCGGGTCCGAGGTGTCCCGGGCCCAGACCACCGCCACGTCGGCGATGGGGGAGTTCGTGATCCACATCTTCGAGCCGTTGAGGACGTACCCGTCACTGTCCGCCTCGGCGGTGGTCTCCATCGCGCCCGCGTCTGAGCCGTGTTCGGGCTCGGTCAGCCCGAAACAGCCCACCGTCTCGCCGGCGGCGAGGTCCGGCAGAAAGCGGTCTTTCTGCTGTGTGCTCCCGTAGCGGTGGATCGGGTACATCACCAGCGCCCCCTGGACGGAGGCCATCGAGC
>CAZQZE010000111.1:0-7716 GCA_964597715.1 uncultured Halobacteriales archaeon | reverse complement strand
GAATCGAGCGCCCCCTCACGAGGACCGCCCTCTCGCGGGACGGCCGGACAGTTACGGCCCGCAACGCCGAGGGCGGCGTCGCCGACGGCTCCACCTCACAGCTCCTCGCCACCAACACCGGTCCCGACGCCCGACTGTGGCCGCCGGTTCTGTCCCGCCGTCCGTTCTACGACTCGGCCCGCTGCGCTCGTCGCGTCACGGGTAACTCCGCCGCGCTCAATCGCCCTCGCCCGCCCGGTGTTCGCTGATGATCTGGTCGAGGGTCTCGGCGCTCTGCTGCCGGCGCCGTTCCACCGCCCGCTCCTCCCAGTCGGCGATAGCTGTCTCGACCTCGGACTCGCGGGCGACGGCGAGTTCGTCGACCTCCTGGACCGTCACCAACTCCGCGGGCGCGACCGGGACCCCGTGTTCGAAGAGGATCTCGTCGGCGACGTTCGAGAGCTGGCCGTTCCGGAGGACGACACGAGGCCCGACCTCGACAAGCCGCTGGGCGGTCGACCGGCCGGCCCCGCTGGCGTCCCGGAGAAGGACAACGTCGTCCTCGGCGAGCCCGAAGGCCTCGTCGGCGGCCGCAATGGCGTCGGTCGTGAACTGCTCGACGACCTTCACCGGCACCAGCCCGGCCCTCTTCTCGGCGACGTCGGCGAAGTTCGAGTGGTCGAGCTTCCACAGCGCCTTCAGCCGCTCCAGCTTCCCCTCTAACTCTGCCACGCGGTCACGCTCGTCCTCGAGTTCCCGCTCCAGACGGCTGTTCTCCCGCTCGAGCCGCGTCACCTCCCGCCGCTCGCGGGCCTCCCGGCGCTCCTCACGACGGGCGTCGGAGAGTTCGGCCTCGTACTCGGCGAGTTGCTCGTCCTTGCGCTCGATGGTCCCTTTCAGGTCGTCGGTGTGTCCCTCCAGGCGCTCGACGCGGGCCTCTAAGCGTTTGATCCGTTTTTCCTCGGCGGTGAGCTCACGCTCGGTGTGCTCGGTGCCACCGTCATCCTCGCCCCCGTCGTCGTCGGCCATGTCGGCGAGCACCGTCTCGACGGACTCCTCGCTGCCGAGCACGCGCGCGATGACGGCCCCGACCTCCTGTCGTGGGGGGACCTTCGCCGCGACCCGGTCGAACTGGTCCTCGTGGCCGTCGTAGGCACAGAGGGCGGCGGCGAGCGCGTCGCGCTCGTGGTCGTTGTCGTAGCCCTCCTCGCGGGTCCGGTGTTGTTTCTCGTCGACCGGCAGGTCACGGTCGGGCGTCCAGCCCGCCGCGTCGAAGCTCCGCCGGAGTTTCTCGACGGTCTCCGGCATCGGCGTCACGTCGGCGGCGACGACCACCGGTCGGCCCCGCTCGACGACCCACTCGATCACCTCGCTCGTGTCGGCGGTTCGGGTGCTCAGCAGGTCGAGGACCTCGCCGTCCAACCCGACGACCGCGACCGCGGTGGTCGTCCCCGGGTCGACGCCGAGCAGGACGTGGTCACGGCGCTTGGCGAGCGGGCGAAACTCGATGCCGTCCCGGCGGACCCGCTCGACCTCGATACGGGTGTCGCCGGCCCGCTCCGTCGAGACGGGGAGCTCGCTGGGCCGGGCCTCCACGGTGAACACGCAGTTCGAGAAGCCGCCGTACTTCTCGGTGGCGTCCCGTTCGTAGTCCAGCCCCGCCGCGTCGAGTTCGGACTCCACCTCGCGGGTCCGCTTCCGGACGGCGCCGTGGATCCGGCGGGTGTAGCGGTCCTCGCTCCACCCGCCGCTGCCGGTCGAACGGCCGCGTGCGACCTTCACCTCCGTCCGGTCGGTAAAGGCCGTCACCTCCTGGCCGACGTTCGCGGCCGCCAGCCGCGCGGCGGCCTCGGCCTCCTTGATCGGCTTCTTGCCGTAGGGGACGCCGTGACGGGAGGCGACCCGCGAGAGCGGTTCGGGCTGTTCGGCGCCGGTCACCTGGACGAGGCTGGTCTCGTCGGGCAGCGACCCCAGGAGGTGGACCAGCGCGTCCTTGTCCTCGGCGAGTTCGTACATGTTGTCGGTGGCGAGGATGGCCGGCCGCTCGCTCTCGACGCGGCGGCGGAGCTTCCGGTAGGAAACCACGTCGCGCTCGATGTCCTCGCCGTCGAAGACGACAAGAGCGTATGAGGGGGCGTCGCCGCGGACGTCCCCACTCTGGATATCGACCCCGAACACCACCGCGTCCAGCGGGCCCGTACGGGCGTTCACACCAGCCGGTATGTGGCGGTTCTGTATAAATCCACGGCGGCCGGGAGACGGCTCGCCCACCACACCGGTAGCCTCTTTTCCCTCTCGCGCACAGCAGGCACATGTCACTCTCACACGCCGGCGTTCTCGTCTACGAGGGGTTCGAGCCGCTCGACGCGGTGGGACCCTACGAGCTCCTCTCGGTCGGTGCCGACCGGCTGGCCGGCGCAGACGCCGGCGACAGCTTCGAGACCTCGCTGTGTACCGCCGACACGGCCGACCAGGTCACCTCGGCCTACGGGCTGACCGTCGAGTCCCACGGCAGCGTGGCCGAACTCGACCCCGACCTGCTCGTCGTCCCGGGCGGGGGCTGGAACGACCGCGCGGAGACGGGGACCTGGGCCGAGGCCGAGCGCGGCGTCATCCCGGACCTGCTGGCCGAACGGGCGGCCGCCGGAACAACGGTCGCCGGCGTCTGCACCGGTGGGATGCTGCTGGCGCGGGCGGGGTTGCTCGAGGGCCGGCCGGCGGTCACCCACGCCGGCGCGCTACCCGACCTCCGGAGGACGGACGCCGAGGTGGTCGAGGCCCGCGTCGTCGACGCCGGCGACGTGCTGACCTGTGGCGGTGTCACCGCCGGGCTCGACCTCGCGCTCTACCTCCTGGAGCGGGAGTACGACACCGACCTCGCGGCGGCGGTGGCCCGGACCGTCGAACACGAGCGACGCGGCCCGGTCCACGGCACGGAGCCCTGACACCCGACCCCGACCGTCGGCCCGGGCTCACTCGAAGTTAACGCCGGTAACCTCGAAGCGCGCGCCGCCGTCCGTGCCGTCGACGGCCCGGACGGTCCACCCGTGTGCGTCGGCAACATCGCGGACGATAGCGAGCCCGAGGCCGGTGCCGTCCTCCGCCGTGGTGTAGCCGGGCTCGAACACCTGACTGTGGGCCGCACCGGACAGCCCCGGCCCGTCGTCCTCGACGTAGAACCCGCTGTCGGCGAGCACCCCCACCCTGACTGTCACGTCGTGCCCGCCGTGCTCGACCGCGTTGGTCACGAGATTCTCGAGCAGCTCCTGGAGCCGCGTCGGGTCCGCCTGGACGGTGGCCGCTCCGGGTGTGATCAGCGTTGCACTGTGTGTCTGGACGGTGTACCAGGCCTGCCGGGCGAGTTTCCCGAGGTCGACCACACTGGTGTCGGCTGTGTCCTGTCCCTCGCGCGCAAGTGTCAGAATGTCGTCGATCAGCGTCTCCATGCGCTCGTGTGCGTCCTCGACCGTCTCGATGTGCTCGCTGTCACAGTCCTCGGCCACCAGCTCGGTCCGCATCCGGGCGATGTTGAGCGGGTTCCGCAGGTCGTGGGAGACGACGCCGGCGAACTCGTCGAGTCGCTCGTTCTGTCGGCGTAACCGCTGCTCGCGGCGCTTCTGGGCGGTGATATCCGTCGCCATCCCCACCAGCCACTCACCCTCGCCGTTCCCGTGATGGTGTGCGCCGGCCTCGACCCACCGGGTCTCGACGTTCTCCGGGGAGCCCGTCCGGAACTGGACGGTCACGTCGTTGCTCTCCCCCTCGAGCAACTCCGCCCACGCCCGCTCGACCGCCGACCGGTCCTCGGGGTGGACGACCCGCTCGAAAACGTCCGACGCCGTCTCGACAGCCTCGACGGTGACACCGAACACCGCCTCCGCGTCACCGGTACACGACAGGGGCCTGCCGGTCTCGGGGTCGACCGTCCAGATCAGCGCGTCCGTCGCCGCGAGCGCGAACTCGGTCTGCTCGCGCAGCCGCTCGAGCTCCTCGCGGTGTCGTTCCCGGTCGGTGACATCCCGCACCGCCACCGCACACCCGCTGAACGTGCCGCTGTGGGGCAACGGCGTAATATGCATCTCGCAGACCCGTGGCCCCCGGTCGTCCTGTGGCGTCACCTCGACGGTCAGCCACCCGCACTCGCGGTCGGCGCTGTCCGAGCGACCCTCCGAGACGACCGCCCGGTACTCCTCGACGACCGGCTCCGGGACCGTCCCGTCCTCGACGAGGTCGGAAAACGGGCGCCCCTCCAGGTCGGCCGGGTCTACACCGACGATCTCCCCCCACCCCGCGTTGACCTCGTGCATCCGCTCCTCGGTGTCGAGCGTGAACACGCCGCCGGGGACGGTATCGAGCAACGCCCGGAACTCGGCGCGGTCGGTCACGCGTCCGCCCCCCCGCTCCGGTCCGGACCCCTGTCGCCGGTCACCGTGGCTCGCAGACGCGGTCGCTCACGCGCCCGCTGCCGGCCTCCGAGACGGGTCGTCTCCGGTCTTGCTCTCATGCTCGTCTCCCCCCTGTGACTCCGGGTATCTCCTGCATCCCTTGTCCGCCAGGAAATCCGTCTGACCGCCACACGCATGTCTGACTATTTTTCACGCCGATGTATAACTGGTCTGGCCGTTTCGTCCGGTGACACCCACCGCTCAGAGCAGACTTCCGCGGGCCACGTCGACGACCCGGCCGCCCACCTCGACACTGACCGTGTTCCCGCGGTCGGTCGCCGCGAGATACAGAAGCGAGGGCCGTCCTATCTCGTGGCCCTGTTCGACGCGGGCGTCGACGACCCCGCTCCCGAGGTACGCGTGACGGGCGAGGTAGGCCGCCAGACAGCCGTTTGCCGACCCCGTTGCCGGGTCCTCGGGGACGCCGTAGGCCGGGGCGAACATCCGGACGGCGAGGTCGTTGTCCGGGTCGCGGGGCTCGGGACAGAACGCGTGGACGAGCTTTGCCTCCCGGTCGTCTGTCAGGCTGTCGTACGCCCCGCGGTCGAGGTCGACCGCCGCCAGCGCCTCCCGGTCAACGAGTGGGACGATAATCGTCGGCAGACCCGTCGAGACGACCTGGACCGGCCAGCCGGTGTCGAGCCGGCCGGCCGACAGCCCCAGCACCGCCGCGAGCCGGTCGTGGGCGAGCGTCTCGCCGAACGTAGGGGGCTGTTGGGTCATCCACAGCGTCTCCTGCCCGTCGCGCTCGCGGACCTCGACGGGCACCGCACCGACGTCCAGGTCGAGGACGACCCGCTCCGGGCGCCCGTCGGCGACCCGCTCGCGGACAACGTGGGCGGTCCCCAGTGTCGGGTGGCCGGCAAAGGGCACCTCCGCCTCCGGGGTGAAGATGCGCACCCGGTAGGGGTCTGTCCGGGACTCGACGAACGTCGTCTCGGAGAAGTCCATCTCCCGGGCGACAGCCTGCATCTCCTCGCCCGTGAGGGCACCGCCGCTCTCGACAACGGCGAGTTGGTTGCCGGTGTACCGCTCCCGGGCGAACACGTCGAGGATATGTAGCTCGTGGGGCATGTCCGGCCCGTCGGCCGGGGTCGGCAAACGCCTTTCCGTTAGGGGGGTCGCTCGAGGCTGAACTCCCGGTCGGCGTCGGGAAACGGCACCTCGGCCTGGACGCCGTCGTCCGGGAGGAAGGCGCGCTCGCCCTCGAAGGCCTCCCGGGCCTCCGCGCTCAGCCGGTCGGCCCGGCCGGCGTACCGCGAGGAGATGTGGGTGAGTGCGAGCCGTGTGGCACCCGCCCGGTTGGCCACCTCGGCGGCCTCGCCGGCGGTTGCGTGGCCGGTCTTGCGGGCGCGGTCCGCCCGGTCGTCGGCGAAGGTGGCGTCGTGGACCAGCAGGTCGGCGTCCTCGGCGGCCCGGACTGTCCCCTCTGTCGGCCGGGTGTCACCGGTGTAGACCAGCCGCCGACCGGGCCGGGGCGGACCGACCACCTCCCCGGGCTCGACCGTCCGTCCCTCGTGTTCGACCGGCTCGCCGCGGTGGAGTTTCGAGTATTTCGGACCCGGCGCGAGCCCCAACTCCTCCTCGGCCTTCTCGCGGTCGAACCGGCCCTTCCGCTCGGCCTCGACCAGGGCGTACCCGACAGCGTCGGTCCGGTGGTTGACCCGGAAGACACGGACCTCGTACTCGGCGGCGGCGAGTGCGACGTCGCCGGGCTCGACCTGGTTGACCCGGAGCGGATACGAGGGGGTGTTGCCGGTCGGGGCGAGCAGACGCTCGACCCGGCTCCGGGTCCCCGCGGGGGCGTGCACCGCCAGCGGTCGCTCGCGGTCGTTGAAATCGAAGGTCTGGGTCAGCCCCGGCAGCCCGAGGACGTGGTCGCCGTGGAGATGGGTGAGGAAGATGTGGCCAACGCCGAACCCGGTTGAAAAGCGCATCATCTGGCGCTGTGTCCCCTCCCCGCAGTCAAAGAGCAGCCGGTCGCCCTCGCGCTCGACGAGCAGGGCACTGGTCGACCGGGCCGTGGTGGGGACGGCCCCGCTGGTCCCGAGAAACGTCACACGCATGACCTCCGCTCCGAGGGGGACGGGAAAAGACGTGTCGGATCCCCGGCCGGGGCGGGAGATACCCTTTTGTCGCTCGATATGGTACGACCTGACATGAGGTTCGTCATCGTCGGATTCGGGCGTGTCGGCCGGCGGACCGCCCGAACCCTCCGGTCGGAAGGCCACGAGGTCGTGATCGTCGACCGCGACGCCATGCGGGCCGACCGCGCCCGCGAGGACGGGTTCGAGACGGTCACGGGCGACGGCGGCGACGAGGACGTGCTGGTGGAGGCGGGGCTCGAGGGCGCCGACGCGGTCGCCGGGTTGACCGGCGACGTCAACACCAACTACTCGGCGTGTCTGGTCGCCGCGGGTCACGGCTGCCGGACCGTCCTCCGGGTCGGTGCGGACCTCAGTGACGACCTCTACGAGCGATACGCCAGTGACGTCGACGAGATTATCTACCCCGAACGGCTGGGCGCGGCCGGGGCAAAGACCGCGCTCATGGGCGGCGATTTCAACGTCATCGCGGACCTGACCGAGCGGCTCTCGCTTGCCAGTGTCACCATCCCCGAGGACGCATCAGTCGTTGGCCGCCGGGTCGTCGACCTCGACCTCCCCGGTGACGTCCGGGTCTATGCCCACGGGCGGGCCGACGAGGACATGCGGATTCCGCTGCCGAAGACGACGGTCAGGCCCGGTGACCGGCTGGCGGTCATGGCCGCCCCTGACCGGGTCGACGTGGTTCGTGACGCGTTGCGCGGGTAACCCGACTGTTTTGATGTCGGCCTGGGGCGGGTTCGTGGGCCGGTCCTGACGGACCGTCGGCCGGGTCAGTCCGCGGAGACGTCCCGGCCGCCCTCGATCTGGACGAGGTCATCGACGGGCGGGATCTCGGCCTCGTACTCGGTGATGATCTCGATACGGCGCTCGAGTTTCTCGCTGGCGTACTCGATCAGCGGCGTGGAGTCGGTCTGTCCCTCGACGTCGTCGCCGTTGTTGTCCACGGTCCCCGCGATCAGCGGCAAAAGCTCCTCGAGTGTGTCACGGACGACCGCGCCGTCGGCCTCGCCGCGGCCGACGTGGCCCTGGACCTCCTGCATACCAAAGCCGACGTGACGGCCCTCGTCGGAGCGGATACGGGTGATCCCCTCGACCAGCCCCTCGAGGTGAACCGGCTCGCCCAGCGGCTCCATGTCGGGGCCGCTCGGCGACCACGACCCCTGGATGCCGTAGTAGCCGGTCTG
>CAZQZE010000110.1:0-7772 GCA_964597715.1 uncultured Halobacteriales archaeon | reverse complement strand
CGGTGGTGTCACGCGAAGGTCCACGACTCGTGGGCGCGGGTCGACGACGACGCCAGCCCGGACCCCGAAGCCATCGCCGCCCGCGAGGGGCGCCGGAGTCGTGAGCAGGACGAGATGGGCTTCGAATCGGCGGCCGACCGGTTCGACCGCGAGTGACCTACAGCGACAGGTCGGTCCCGACGCCCGTCTCCTCCGCACGCTCGTAGACGAACGTGGCGGCCGCCGCGTCCAGCACCGCGGAGCCGACGCTCTCGACAACCACCACCTCGTCTCTGCTGTCGACGGGAACGTCACCGGCAAGCACCGCGCCGAGGGGGACCAGGTCCCCGGCCCCGAGGCCGGTCGCGAGCAGGTCGCCGGTCTCCGCGACCCCCGCCGGCACGTCCGCGACTACCTCGGCCGCCCGCTCGAGCACGGCGGGGGCCAGTTCCTGGGTCTGTGCGGTGTAGGCACCGACCGCGACGACCAGTGCGCCGGGCACGAGCGCGTCGGGCGGGAAGACCGGTGCCGTGGCGGTCGTCGCCGTCACCACCGTCCCGGCACCCTCGACAGTCGCCCTCGCCGACCCGACGGCGCGGGCGGGGACCCCCTCCTCGCGGAGGTCGGCGGCACACGCCTCCCGGGTGTTCGGGGAGTAGACCCGCACGTCCGACAGGTCCGCGACGGTCGCAATCGCGCGGGTCTGCCAGCGAGCCTGCGCGCCCGCACCCAGGACCGCCAGCGTCCGGGTCGCTGGTGCGAATTCCCTGACGACGAGCGCGCCAATGCAGGCCGTCCGGGCGTTTGTGAGCGCGTTACCGGCCAGCAAGGCGTCGGGGAGCCCTGTCCGGGCGTCGGTGAGCACGACCTGTGCGTTGACCGTCGGGAGCCCGCGGTCCGGGTTGTCCTCGTGGACACCCACCAGCTTGGTCGCGTACTGCGCCGCGCCGTGGATGTAGGCGGGCATCGCGATCCCCGTGCCGCGTGGGTCCTCGTCGTCGAGGCCCTGCCCGACCGGGAAGTGCGGTCGGTCGGGCCGCTCAACCTCCCCGCGGGCCTGTCGGACCAGCGCCTCCTCGACAACGGGGACGAGCGCCGGCAGGTCGAGTGTCTCACGGACCGCCGCCTCCGAACAGACGATCATGCCGGCGCAAGCAGTCGCACCGACAAGAGGTTTCCACCTCAGGGCCGAACACCGGGTATGGACACCCACGACCCGGACCTGGACCGGTTTGACTCGCGGCGTTCGACCGTCTACGCGAGCGAGGGGGTCGTCGCCACCAGCCAGCCACTCGCGGCCGAGGCCGGCCGAGACCTGCTGCGCGACGGGGGCAACGCCTTCGACGCCGCCGTTGCGACCGCCGCCGCGCTGAACGTCGTCGAGCCGACGAGTACGGGCATAGGCGGGGACGTCTTCGCGATGTTCCGGACCGCCGACGGCGAGGTCGGGGCGATGCGCGCCTCCGGGGGTGCCCCCGAGGGGGCGACCCGGGAGCGCGTCCGGGAGGCCGTCACCGACGACGCGGACCACGCGGACACGGAGATGCCGGTCCACGGCCCACACGCCGTCACCGTCCCCGGCACCGCCCGCGGCTGGGAGGCAACCCTCCAGGCGTACGGCCGCCGGACACTCGCCGACGCCCTTCAGCCGGCCATCCGCTACGCCACCGACGGCTACCCGGTCACCGAGGTCGTCGCCACACAGTGGGAACACGCCGAGGCCCTCTTCACCGACGACAACGCCCGCGAGGCCTACCTCTTCGGCGGGGAGTCACCCGACGTCGGCCGGACCGTCCGTCTGCCAGCACTCGGTCGGACGATGGAGCGGGTCGCCGAGGAGGGGGCCGACGTCGTCTACGAGGGCGACATTGCGGAGGCGATCGCCGACGAGGTCCAGGCACAGGGCGGGTTCATGACCGTCGACGACCTCGCCGCCTTCGAGGTGGAGTGGCCCGACCCCCTCTCGACCACCTACAACGGTGTCGAGGTGTTCGAACTCGGCCCACACAACCAGGGGCAGGTCGCCCTGGAGGCCCTGAATATCGCCGCCGAGACCGGCGCCGGCGAGCACCCCTACGACTCCGCCGAGCGGGTCCACGCCTTCGCGGAGGCGCTGAAACTCGCCTTCGTCGACGGCCACCACTACATCACCGACCCCGACTACGAGGACGTGATGACACTCCACGAGAGGTCATACGCCCGCGAACGCGCACAGGCGGTCGGCGAGGAGGCACTGACCGACATCGAGGTTGGCACGCCCGGCGCGGTCGGCGAGGACGCCGACACCGTCCTGCTCACCGTGGCCGACGCCGAGGGCAACGTCGTCTCCTACATCAACTCCCGGTATATGGGCTTTGGGAGCGGGCTCGTCGCCGGCGATACCGGCATCGCGCTCCAGAACCGCGGGGCTTCCTTCTCGCTCGACCCCGAGGACCCCAATCGCCTGGAACCCGGCAAGCGCCCCTTCCACACGCTCGTTCCGGGCCTGGCGCACTTCGGCGCCGACTCCGGCCGCGACGACTGGGCGGCCTTCGGCGTCATGGGGGGGTATATGCAGCCACAGGGCCACCTCCAGACCCTCGCCAACATCGTCGACTACGAGATGCCCGTCCAGGCCGCGCTCGACGCGCCGCGGTGGCGCTACCGCGAGGACGGCACCCTGGCCATCGAGGACCGCTTCCCGCGTGGCGTCGCGCCCAAACTCGCCCGGAAGGGCCACGCGGTGCGGGTCGAACCGCCGCTGCAGTTCGGCGGCGCACAGCTGGCCCGCTACGACGAGGGCACCCTCTCGGGGGCGACCGAGCCCCGGAAGGACGGCCAGGTCGCGCCGTACTGACCTCCGACGTCACGCCGCGACGCTCACAGCTCCCGCGCGACCAGTTCCCCCCAGGGCTCGAACCCCCACCGGTCGTAGAACGCCCGGGCGCGCTCGTTGTCCGGGTCGACGTCCAGCACCACCCGGTCGAGTGGCGTGTCCTGCTCGCGGGCGACCGTCAGCGCGGCCTCCAGCAGGTCGTCGGCCACGCCGGTCCCGCGGTGTGGCTCTCGGACGAAGACCTCGTTGACGACGGCGGCGTCCCAGACGTACGTCAGCGACTCGGGGAGGACGAAGACGTACCCTGACAGCGACGCGCCCGCGCCGCCCTCGCGCCCGGTAACCTGAACCGCCCGTCGCTCCTCGCTGACACAGCGCTCAACCCAGTCGAGGTAGCCCTCCCGGTAGTCCGCGTCGAGTTTGCCCTCGTAGCGGGCCTGTTTGCTGTCGCCGCCGGTCCCGCCCCCGAGTGCCCGCTCGAAGCCTCGTTTGAGGTCCCACAGCGGCTCCCGGTCGCGCTCGCGGTAGGGGCTGACCATGTCCGGCCCTCGGTCGGGCGGCGGATAGCCGTTTCCGTGCCGGGCGCGCAGTCTCTACCCGCCTCGCCGTCGAGCCCGGGGACGACGCCGACCCGGCGCCCGGCGTCGCAGGTTCCCGGGGGTTTCCGTGGATATAAACAGCGCGTCGGACTACAGACGCCAATGACCCGGATCGACGTGGTGGACAATCACGGCCAGTTCACCCACCTGGAGCAGCGGGCGTTACGCGATATGGGCGTCGACGTCGAACTCCTCGACAACGAAACCCCGCCGGAGGCTGTCGACGCCGATGGGCTCGTGCTCTCTGGCGGCCCCGATATCGAGCGGGTCGGGAACTGCCCCGGCTACCTGGAACTCGACGTGCCCGTCCTGGGGGTCTGTCTGGGCATGCAGCTGATTGCCGAGGAACTCGACGGCAGCGTCGGCCCCGGGGAGTACGGCGGTTACGCGGACGTCACCGTCGAGGTCACCGACGAGGCGGACCCGCTGGTTGGCTCGCTGGCCCCCGAGACGCGGGTCTGGGCGAGCCACGCCGACGAGGTCAAACAGGTGCCGACCGGCTTCACGCGGACAGGCCGCAGCGACGTCTGCGAGGTGGAGGCGATGAGTGACCCCGACCGTGAACTGTACGGCGTCCAGTGGCACCCGGAGGTCGCCCACACCGAGGAGGGCGAGGAGGTGTTCGCGAACTTCCTCGCCCGGTGTCAGTAACAGCCGTCAGATAGATACTTTTACACGGCAGACCGGCCGTGATGGAGGTATGACAGCCACTCAGGGCGACCTCGCCGGGCTCTCGCGGCTCATCTTCCGCGTCCCTGACTGGTACGCCAGCCTCGCCGCTGCCCTGTCGGTTGCCGCGCTCACCGGCATGCTCGTCTTCGACTCGACGTTTTTCCTACAGGCCGCCTGGGAGGGGCTGTTCTTTCTCGGTATCCCGACGATGGTCGCCACCCTCCTCTCGACGACGCTTGACCGTCGGTTCGGCGGCCGGCTCACCCGGGACCGGTCCGCGCTGCTCGCGCTCGTCTGCGAGTTCATCATCATCGGCGTCCTGCTGGTCGCGGGCGCGGTGACGCTTGTGACCCGCTTCTCCCAGCAGCTCGTCTTCGACGCCCTGCTCATCGCGCTCGCCGCCGTCTTCGCCTTCCGGCTGCTTATTCTGATGGCGGTCTCCCGGCTGTCGACCCCCCGGAGCGTGGTCACCGCCAGCGTCCAGACCGTCGCCGCCGCGGTCGTTCTCTTTATCTACAGCGGCACGCTCTACTCGCTCCAGGTCGAGGGGCCGTTTCTGCAACTGCTCTTTGCCCGCCCGGAGGTTGCCCCCGAGGCGCTACAGTACAGTGTCTACCCCTTCGATTTCCTGCTGCTCGCGCTCATCTGCACCATCCACATCGGGGCGGTCTACTTCTTTCTGCGGGTGATCGACGAGCCCTGGCAGCGCAGCCTCGGGGTCTCGGTGCTGGATTTCATCCAGGGGTTCATCGGTCACCTCGGCGAGGGGTCAAGCGACCTCGAGAGGTTCTTCGAGGAGATCGGCGAGGAGGCGCTGGTTCCGGTTACCGTCCTCTCCTTTCGCCGCCCGGGCGGGTCGGAGAAAGCCGCCTTCGTCCTGCCGATGATCCACCCCGGGCCGATGGGCGACATCGGCGGCGGCAACCTCCCGGTCCGGGTCGCCGAGGAGACCGAGGGGCTGGCGTTCCCGGCACACGCGACCGCCGGTCACGACTTCAATCTCGTCACCGGCAGCGAGGTGGAGACGGTCTGCGAAACCGCCACCCGGGCCTGCGAGGGTATCGAGTACGGCGACACCGCAACGGAGGGGGTCCGCGTCCAGGAGGGCGACGCGACCCTGACCGGCCACGCCTTCGGTGACGGCGCGCTGGCCGTGAACACCTTCTCGCCGACATTCGCGGACGACGTCGAGTACGCGGTCGGGCTCTCGGCGGTCGCTGAGGGGCACTCGGACGGGCTCGACGACGTGCTCCTGGTCGACGCTCACAACTGTAACGACGGCCTGGAGGGCGAAGACCTCGGTCACATCGTCCCCGGCAGCCGGCGGTCGTTCGACCTGATCCACGGGACGGGCCGGTTGGCCGAGCGGCTCGCGGGCATGGAACAGCACCCCCTGAAACTCGGGACCGCCTGGACGGAGACCGACTGGGAGCCCGAGGACGGGATTGGCCCGCTCGGGGTCCGGGTCGCCGTCGTCGACGCCGGCGGCCACCGGACCGGCTACGTGCTCGTCGACGGTAACAACATGGAACCCGGCCTCCGGGACCACATCGTCGCGCAGGTCGACGCCGTCGACTGTCTCGAGGTGATGACGAGCGACACCCACATGGTCAATACCGTCGATGCCGAGAACCAGGTCGGCCAGGCCATCCCCGACGAGGACCTGGTCGCGGTGGTCCAGGACCTGGTCGGCCGGGCGGTCGCCGACCTCGAACCCGTCGAGGCGGGGATGGCTAGCGAGCGCGCCGAGGTGACCGTCTTCGGCAACGACCGCACCGAGACGCTGGCCAGCCACGCAAACGCCATGGTCTCGATGGGGTTCTCGATGGCCGCCGTGTTTATCCTCGCAATCGTCTCGGTCAGCGTCCTGGTCTTCCTGCTGGTCAACCTGGCCTGACCGGCCGGCGACCGGTCGTCTCGGCCGCGGAGACCCTCATCATTTATTTTCCGGGAACCGGTATCGCTGGTAGGATGAGCAAGATACGGCTCTCGGAGGCGCGAGACCTGTTCAGCCGCGAACTGAGCTTTCCCGTCGCGTGTGCCACTGTCGAGGACGAACTCGGGGGGGTTCTGCTGGCGTCGCCGACGGGCTCCCCGGAGAGTGTCGAGGACGCGCTCGGACGGTGTGGGAGCCGCGAGTTCGCGTCGGCCGACGAACTGTTCGGCGCGCTGTTGATGTCCGTCGGGGAGCAGTATATCGGCCGGAAGGGGTACGACGACCGCGGCACGACACCGGGCTACGACGACGAGGTGTCGCTGTGATGGACGTAACGGTCGTGAGTGGCGTCCCCGGCGTCGGCGCCTCGCGGGTCTGCCAGGCGGCCCGGAGCCGACTCGACGAGGGGTACACACTGCTGAACTTCGGCGACGTGATGCTTGAACGGGCGGTCGCCCGCGACCGGGACCTCGTCGCCGACCGCGACGACCTGGCGACCCTGCCCCGACGGGAGATCAGGCTCCTCCAGCGCCGCGCCGCGGAGTTCGTCGCCGCGACCGCCCGGAGCCAGTCGGTCGTCTTGGACACTCACCTCGCCGTCGCGACCGCACACGGCTTTCTCACCGGGTTGCCCGACGCCGCGCTCGCGGACATCGACCCCGCGCGGTTCGTCCTCGTTGAGGCCGACCCGGAGACCGTCGCCGACCGCCGCGAGTCGGTCGACCACCGGGAGTACCGCGAACAGGGCCCTCGGGCTATCGACTTCCACCAGGACCTCAACCGCGCGGCCGCGATGACACACTCCGTCGCGACGGGCGCGCCGGTCCGACTCGTCGAGAACACCGGACCACCTGCGGAGGCCGCGACCGACCTGGTTGCCATCGTCTCCGAGGCCAACCCCCCGGAGTAACCGGGGTTATCCTGCCGGCTGTCCCGTCGTGACGATACTCGCCACCCGAGGTGGGGGTCTTCCTATACCTACGGCCGACAGTGTTAGTCGTCGGCCGCCGCGACCCCGCCGTGCTGAATATCGGTCCCGAGCAGGTCCAGAAACGCCGCCAGCCACTCGTCGTGGTCCGGCCAGGCCTGGCCCGTGACGAGGTTTCGGTCGCGGGTGACTCCGTCGACCCACGAACAGCCCGCCGCCTCAACCTCCGCGCGCACCGCCGGATACGCGGTCAGCTCGTAGCCCTCCAGGACACCGGCCGCCGCGAGGATCTGCGGGCCGTGACACAGCGCCGCGACCGGCTTCTCGGCCTCGAAGAAGTGCCGGACCGTCTCTATCACCGTCTCGTAGGTCCGCAGGTACTCCGGCGCCCGCCCGCCTGGGACGACTAGGCCGTCGTACGCCGCGGGGTCGACCTCGCTCATCGTCGCCGTCAACTCGAAGTTGTGCCCCCGCTCCTCCAGGTAGGTCTGGTCGCCACGAAAGTCGTGGATAGCCGTCTTCACCGTCTCACCCGCCTCCTTCTCCGGACAGACCGCATCCACCTCGTGGCCAACCATCTGTAGCGCCTGGAACGGGACCATTAGTTCGTAATCCTCCCCAAAGTCGCCGACGATCATCAGGAGTCGTGCCATGGGTATCACGCACGCGTCGTGCGATAGTCGGTACCGTGTCACACGAAATAACGCTGTCGCCGGCCGGTCGCATCCCTCTACCGCCGGTCGACGGACGTCTCCCGGTTCCGCGGCCGGGCCAGACACACTGGTGTCTGACGTGTCTGTCTCGCCCGGTAGCATCTCCGGTTGCCGTGGTGGTAGGCCCGGA
>CAZQZE010000109.1:0-7836 GCA_964597715.1 uncultured Halobacteriales archaeon | reverse complement strand
GCGCGAAACCCGGGAGTCCCACCGACAAACCCACCGTTCACGGGTGGGTAGCTGACTCCCGGAGCGAACTCCTGATGGCCGCGCTCGTTCGCGCCAGCGTCACACCCGTCACACGCCGACGGTCGAACCACTCGCGGGCCGTCGACAGCACGCGCTCGTTACCCTCGAAGGAAACAGGGTAGGAGACGGCAGTCAACACGAGTGGCTCCGCGGGTGCCGGCGGTACGCCCTCCGGGCCGGGAAGCGGCGCCGGCGAGAGAACCCGCTCAACGCGGGGCCCCGTGGACCCGTCGCTGTCGTGGCACTCCGCTTGAGTGGCGTCTGTTTCCCCCGCCTCGCGGGCGCACTCGGCGACCAGCGAGACGACCCGGCGGACGAGTTGGCGGGGGAACCCGTCGGCACGGAGCTGTACGCGGAGGAACTCACCCTCGCGGTCGAGCCCTGCCGCTATCTCCCGGGTAGTCCCCTCGTCGTCGGGTGTGAGGTTGTGGAAGTCGTGCTCGCCGGAGAGGGTCGCGAGCGTCTCGCGGGCGCGGGCCTCACTGGCCTCCCCTGGGGGTGCGTGCAGGTGGTAGGTGTACGCCCGGGCCGTGGCGTCGTGGGTGGCGTGGAAGCCGGCGGGTGCCGGAGTGTCGGCCCACACCCACACGTCAGCGGGCAGTTCGCTGGTGAACGCAGCCGGCGACAGCCACGCCGGCGCGTCGAACGCCACGGTCTGGGCGACCGCCGACACCCCGGCGTCGGTCCGACCGGCCGCTGCCCACCCGGGGGGTGTCCCGGTCGCCGGGCAGGCGTCGAGCGCCCGGAGCGCGTCGAGCAGGGCGTCCTCGACGGTGGGCACGTCCGGCTGGCGCTGAAAGCCGTGGTACGAGCGGCCGTCGTAGGCGACCCGGTAGGCCCGTCTTGCGGTGTCCGTACCCCCCGGGTGGTCGTGGTCGGCCATCTCACTCGAGCAACGACTCCCCGGTCATCGCCGGCGGCTTCGTGAGCCCTGCGAGTTCGAGCACCGTCGGCGCGACGTCGGCGAGTGTCCCACCCGGCCGAACCCGGTGGCCCCCCTCGGTCCCGTCGGGTGCCAGGGAGACGACGGGGACGGGGTTGGTGGTGTGGGCGGTGTGTGGTGTCTCGGGTGTCCCCATCTCGTCGGCGTTGCCGTGGTCGGCCGTCACGAGGACGTGCGCGCCCGCCGCCCGCATCGCGTCGACCAGCCGCGCCAGTTGCGTGTCGACGGTCTCGACGGCGGTGACTGCGGCCTCGAAGTCACCCGTGTGACCGACCATATCGGCGTTGGCGTAGTTCACCACCGCGGCGTCGGGGTCCTCGCGGTCGATGACGGCGAGTGCCCGGTCGGTCACCGTCGGCGCGCTCATCGCCGGCTGCCGGTCGTAGGTCGGGACGTCTGGGCTCTCGACCATCTCCCGAATCTCACCGGGGAACGCGGCCTCCCGGCCGCCGTTGAGGAAGTAGGTGACGTGGGCGTGTTTCTCGGTCTCCGCGAGCCGGAGCTGTGTCCGGCCGGCCTCCGCGAGGACCTCACCGAGGGTGTCCTCGGGCGCGTTCGGCGACACGACGGCAGGCAGGCCAAAGCCCCGGTCGTACTCCGTCATCGTCACCAGTTCCACCGCGGGCGGGTTGGTCGGGGGGGTCCAGTCGGGTTCGACGTCGGCCAGCATCCGGGTGAGCTGGCGGGCACGGTCCGCCCGGAAGTTACAGAGGACCGCGCTGTCGCCGTCCGCAATCGGTGGCCCGCCCTCGACGAGTGTCGGCTCGACGAACTCGTCGGTCTCGCCCCGGTCGTAGGCGGCCTCGATAGCCGCCACGGCCGAGGACACCGTGTGGTCGGCCGCGCGGTCGACGATAGCCCGGTAGGCGCGGTGGGTCCGCCCCCAGTTCTCGTCTCTGTCCATCGCGTAGTAGCGGCCACAGACCGTCGCGACCCGGCCGCCAGCCCCCTCGGTGTGGCGCTCCAGTGTCCTCAGAAAGTCGACACCGCGTTTCGGTGCGGTGTCCCGGCCGTCGGTGAAGGCGTGGACGACCGGCTCCAGACCGGCCTCGGACACCAGGTCGACCAGCGCGTGGATGTGGTCCTGGTAGGAGTGGACCCCGCCGTCGCTGACCAGTCCGAGAAGGTGGACCCGCTCGGTGCCGGCGGCGTGTTCGAGCGCCTCCCGAAGCGCCGGGTTCTCGTCGAGCGGTGGGTCGGCTGTCGCGTCGGGCTCCGTCTCACCTCGCCAGGCGTCGATGGCGTCCGTGACCCGGGCCGACTCCTGGGTGACAACCCGGCCGGCGCCGATGTTGAGGTGACCGACCTCGCTGTTGCCCATCTGCCCCGCCGGAAGCCCGACACGCCGGCCGTGGGTCTCGAGCGTGCCGTCCGCGCCCGCCGCCCGGTAGCGGTCCATAGTCGGCGTCTCGGCGGCCGCCACCGCGTCCCGTTCCGGGTCGGGGTTCAGCCCCCACCCGTCCAGAATGACCAGCCCAACGTCCATACCTTCACCTCGGCGCCGGTGCCTACGACGCTTTCGGAAGCCCACTGTTTGCCGATGTTGTGGGGCGGACGGCCCGGGCCGTCGGAACCGTTTTGTGACCGACGGGCGCATCCGGGCGCATGCAACCGTTCACAGACATCGACGTCCTCGACCTGACACAGTCTATCGCCGGCCCGGCCTGCACCCAGCGGCTGGCGACCCTCGGCGCCGACGTCCTCAAGGTCGAACCCCCAGACGGCGACGCCTTTCGAGGCCTCGCCGGCGGGTCGATGTTCGCCACGTTCAACACCGACGGCAAGCGCAGCCTCGCGGTCGACCTCAAAACCGAGGACGGCCAGGAACTGGTCAAGGACCTCGCTCACAGCGCCGACGTCGTCGTCGAGTCCTTCCGGCCGGGGGTGACCGAGCAGTTCGGCCTCGACTACGAGTCCGTCAGCGAGCACAACCCCGAGGTTGTCTACACCTCCGTCACCGGCTTTGGCCAGGACGGCCCCTACGCCGACGTTCCCGCCTACGACCCCGTGATCCAGGCGATGAGCGGGCTGATGTCCGTCATCGGCTACCCGGACCGCCCGCCGGTTCGGGTCGGCGCGAGCGTCATCGACTGCGCAACCGGCGCCAACGCCGCCTTCATGACCTCGGCGGCGCTACACGAGGCCGAGCACACCGGCGAAGGGGCCCACGTCGACATCTCGCTGTTCGACGTGGCCGCGGGTTGGATGGGGTACTGGGCCGCAAAGTACGCCGAGACGGGCGAGGTGGCGACCCGACACGGCACCTCCTTCGGCGGCCTCTCCCCGAACGACATCTACCACGCCGCCGGCGACGAGCCGTTCTACCTGTGTGCGGTCAACGACATGCTCTGGGAGCGAACCGCCCGGGCCGTCGACCGCGAGGACCTACTCGAGGACCCTCGCTTCGAGACAAACGCGAGCCGCGACGACCACGACGACGCACTCCGGGCGGAACTCGAGGCGACCTTCCGGGCGTACGACCGCGACGAACTGGTCGCCCTGCTCACCGACGCGGGCGTCCCTGCCGGCCCGCGGCGGGACGTCGCCGAGTTGGTCGACGATGACCCACACGTCGAGGCCCGCGAGATGCTCGTCGACGTCCACAATCTCGAGACCGACAGCGAGGCCCAGGCCGTCCGACTCCCCGTCAGGACGACCGACTGGGTGCCCGAGTTCGAGGGACAGACGCCCGGGCTCGGCGAACACACCCGGGAGGTGCTCCGTGAGCAGGGTTACACGGAGACGGCGGTCGAGGCACTGTGCGAGACGGGCGCGGTGCGGACGGCCGACGAGTGAGCCGAGGCCGAACGGCCGGGCTCCGGTCGCGGCTGGCCGGCCCCTGGGATATCGTCGCCGGCCTGGGGGTCCTGATCGTCGCGGTCAACGCCTACTACATCGTGCCGGCGGGTGTCCTGCCGGTGATCCGGGCGGAACTCTCGCTTGGCCCCGCAACCGCGGGCCTGCTCGTGAGCGTCATGTTCGGCGCACAGATGCTGCTCGGTGTGCCCGTTGGGATGGTGCTCGACCGGGTCGACAACCGCCGGGCGGTCGTCGCCGCCACACTGCTGATCCTCGCGCTCTACGCGTGGAGTTGGCGGGCAGCCGCCGCCGGCGACTTCCGGACGCTCATGCTCTCGCGCGGGCTCGCAGCGCCGGCCACCGCGGCCATCTGGACCGGCGGCGTCAACATCATCGGCCGGGCCTTCGACCCCGAGCAGCAGGCCACCGCCGTCGGCGTCTTCAGCGGCGGTCCGGCGGCAGGCTTCGCCGTTGGCCTGCTCACCGGCCCCGTCGTCGCAGGCCGCTTTGGCTGGGCGGCCATCTTCGCGGTGTACGCCGTCCCGGCGGCGGTCGGCTGTGGCCTGTTTTGGGTCACGAGCCGCCGGCTCGAGATATCGGTCGGTGACACCGCGGCCGCCCGGGTGGCTGACTTCCGGGAGCTGTTCACCACGGCCACCGTCTGGACGGTGGCGCTGGTCGCCTTTGTCGGCTTCTCACTGTACGCCTTTGTCACCAGCTGGGTGCCGACCTACCTCTCCGAGGTCGTCGGCGTCTCGCTCGCCGAGGGTGGCCTGCTCGCGGCGTTTTTTCCGGCGGTCGGCGCCGTCTCGCGGGCCGGCAGCGGCGCGGTCTCGGACCGGCTGTTCGGCCACCGTCGCCGGCCGGTCGTCCTGCTCGCCTTCCTCGTCTCGGCGCCGGCGGTCTTTCTCGTCGTGCTCGCGGAGACCGTCGCGGTCCTCCTGCTCGCCCTGCTGGTGGCCGGCCTCTTTCTCCAACTCGGGCTCGGGCTGGCGTACCCGTTGGCCCGGGAGACCGCCGACCCCGCCGTCGCCGCGACGGGTGTGGCCTTCACGACGAGCATGGCAACCTTCGGCGGCTTCGTCGCCCCGCCGGTCGGCGGCTTGCTCATCGACCACAGCGGCTACCTCGTCGCCTTCGCCGGGGCACTCCTGCTGGGGCTGGCCGGCGTCACCTTAGCGTGGTTCGTCCCCGAACCGGACCTCGACGGCGGCTGACGGGGCGGGCCGGCTCCCGGCTCAGCCCAGGCGCTCGGACGCCTCCTCGTACCGTTTGGCGAGCGCGGCGTAGTGCTCGGCCGACGCCGCCCCTGGCGGGTCTTCCAGGTCGGTCTGTACCGTGGCGGGCGTGCCAGTCACCAGTGTCTCCGGCGGAACCTCCGTCCCCTCGGTGACGACCGCGCCGGCGCCGACCACAGCCCGCTCGCCGACGTGGGCGTCGTTCAAGACGACGGCGTTCATCCCCACCAGCGCCCCCTCGGCGACGCTGGCGGCGTGGACAATCGCGCTGTGACCGACCGTCACGTCCGGGCCGAGTTCGCCGCCCTCGTGCATCACGGCGTTGTCCTGGAGGTTCGACCCCTCACCGATGACGACCCGGCCGGCGTCACCCCTGACCGTGGCGTTCGGCCAGACACTGGCCTCGGCCTCCAGCACCACGTCACCGGCGACGACCGCCGCCTCGTGGACGTGTGCAGACTCCGCGACCTGCGGTTCGACTCCCTCGAAGCTCCGTATCACGTCCCCCTACTGCAGGAGCCCGGGCTTGAATCTACCCATCCCGGCTGTCCGGCGCTCCGCCGGCCTGTGCGCCGGCCGTCGCCCCCCGGCCGAGACGGCTCACCCGAGGGTGTCGTCGAGAAAGGACTCGACAACACCGTTGAACGCCTCGGGTTGCTCGAAGTACGCCGAGTGCCCGGCGTTCTCGATGACCGCGGTCTCGGCGCCGAGGTGTTCCCCCACAGCGTCGACCGCCGGGGCCGGCATGAACTCGTCGGCCTCGCCCGCGACGACCAGCACGGGGATATCGGCGTCGACGACCGTGTCGGCGTCGAGCGGCAGTTCGTCGAGCGGCGGCCGGGTCTCCGCCCACGAGGGCGGCTTGTCGCGGTTCAGCCCGTCGATGGAGTCCGCGAGAAACGCCGCCTCGGGCGTGAGCGGGTCGGCCTCGGGTGGCTCCCCCTGGGCCATCAGCCGCTCGTGGCGGTCGGGGGAGATGAGCCCGCCGGGGGTCGCCGAGAGCACCAGCGCGGTCACCCGCTCGGGGTGCTGGGTGGCGAAGGAGCCGACGGTCCACCCACCCATCGAGTGGCCGACCAGAGCCGTCTCCTCGACCCCGAGGTGGTCCAGCAGGGCCGCGAGGTCGTCGGGAAATGCCGCCACACCGGCCCCGGCGGTGTCGACCGAGCGCCCGAACCGGCGCTGGTCGGGGACGACACACCGGTAGTCGGCCCGGAACGCCGGTACCTGCTGGTACCACGAGAGGTGGTTCGCGCTGAACCCGTGGACAAAGGCCACCGGCGGCCCGCTGCCGATATCCTGGTAGTAGTAGTCGATACCGCCCTCGCCGAGAGTCGCCCGTTCCATCACCCGGGGCTGTCGTTGCGGTCATCATTATAACTATCCCCGGATGCGGACCCTCCCGGGCCGCGAGGGTGGTCCCTATCTCACCCAACAGGCCACCGTGAGACGGCGTCGAATCGACCGCAGACGGGCGGTCCTGTGCGGCCAGTTCGCCCCCCGTCGCGCGGAGTGCAGAAGACTCTTACTGACTGGTCAGTAAGTATAGATAGATGACTGATGAGGACGCCGACCCGCTGATGGAGGCGACCTACCGCGCGCTCTGTAGCCACGGGTACGCCTCGCTGACGATGCAGGATATCGCCGACGAGACCGACGTTTCAAAGCCCGCCCTCCACTACCACCACGACAGCAAACACGACCTGCTGGTCTCCTTTCTGGACTACCTCTACACGGAGTTCACCGACCGGGTGCGCGACCCCGAGGGGACGACGCCCGCCGAGCGACTGAAGCAGTTCATCGACGACGTGCTCGTCCCCCCGGAGCCGACCGAGGACGAGCGGGTGGCCTTTCGAACGGCGCTGCTCGAGTTGAAGGCGCAGGCCCCCTACGACGAGGCTGTCCGCGAGCGGCTGGAGCGCTTCGACAGGTTCCTTCACGAGCAGGCACGGACGATCGTCGCCGAGGGGATCGAGACCGGCGAGTTCCGCGCGGTCGACCCGACGGACACGGCTCGCTTCCTGGTGACGGCACTCGACGGCGCCGGCACAAAGCGGGTGTCGGTCGGCCAGGACACCGACTGTACCCGGCGGATGCTCCGCTCCTACGTCGAGACACACCTGGTGGCCAACGGCGGAGACGAGGACACGACACCGGGAGGCGACGGGTCTGAGTCGGGGGTTACGACGGAGGTCACCGAATGAGCGGGCGGGCCCGGACGCTGCTCGGCCGCGCCAGGCGACGGGTGGGGTCACTGTTCAAGAGTCAGGAGGAACTCGACATCACGAACGGGAGTATCGGGAAGTCGCTGTTTTTCCTCTCGCTGCCGATCGTCATCACCAATCTCCTCCAGGTGGCCTACAATCTCGCGGACACGTTCTGGCTGGGCCGGTACAGCACGGAGGCCCTGGCGGCGATCAGCCTCGGGTTCCCGATGGTCTACCTGTTCATCTCGCTGGGGATGGGGCTGACCGTCGCAGGCAGTGTGCTCGTGGCACAGCACACCGGCGCGGAACAGCTGCGCCGCGCCGAGTACGCCGCCTCCCAGACGGTGACGTTCTCGCTCATCGCGGCAACACTGCTCGGCGGGGTTGGCTTCCTCTTTATCGGGGACCTGTTGAGTCTGTTCGGGACCGAACCGGTCGTCGAGACGCTGGCGACCGACTACCTCCAGGTGATCACACTCGGGCTCCCGTTTATGTTCGGCTTCTTCGTGTTTATCGCGCTGATGCGTGGTTCCGGCGACACGGTCACACCGATGGTCGTGATGCTCGGAACCGTGGTCCTCAACATCGC
>CAZQZE010000108.1:0-7929 GCA_964597715.1 uncultured Halobacteriales archaeon | reverse complement strand
CTGAGAGTCCTGTGCGGGCTGGGAGCGTCATCAACCCTGTGCAGGCTGTACCAGCAACTGGCTCTCGGCCGCCTAAATCGCTTTCGAAGCCCTGTCGCAGTGGGACCGGCCGCCGACCACAGTCCTCAACACGGAGCCAGGCCGACCGTGGGTATGGACCTGGCGGCCCGGCTGCGAGCGGAGGCCTGCCGGACCGACGAGCGCCGGCTGCTCGTCCTCGCGGGCACACCGGCACAGACCCGTGAGCGTGCGGCCGACGCGCTTCAGGCCGCCGACATCGCCGGCGCACCCTATCTCGGGCCAGCCGCCACAGCGCCCGCCTCTACGGAACGACTCTCCGTCGACCGGGCGACGGCCCTCCTCGGGACCACCCGCGAGGCCGTCGTCGTCGACTGTCACGAGGCCTGCCGGCCAAACGCCCTCGGGCGCGCCGTCGGGGCCGTCGACGGCGGCGGGCTGTTACTGCTGTTGACCCCACCGCTCCCGGACTGGCCGGACCGCCGGGACGGCTTCGACGCGACCCTTGCGGTCCCGCCCTTCGACCAGGCTGACGTGTCGGGACACTTCCGGCGGCGGCTCGTCGACACCCTCCGGGCCCACCGTGGTGTCGCTATCGTCGACGTCGAGGCCGGCACTGTCGAGGCGGCGGGGCTGACCGACCCGCCGCCCCGCCGACCCGCGCCGGCCCCCGAGCCGCCCGGGAGCCACCGCTTTCCGGCCGGTGCCTACGAGGCCTGCCGGACAGCCGACCAGACCGAGGCGGTCGCCGCGTTCGAGACGTCCGAGACACTCGTCCTCGAGGCCGACCGGGGGCGCGGCAAGTCGAGTGCCGCCGGGCTGGCCGCAGCCTGCCTCGCCCGCGAGGGCGAGGACGTGCTCGTCACCGCGCCCGCCTACCACAACGCCGGCGAACTGTTTGCCCGCGCCCGGGAACTGCTCGCGGCCCTCGATGCGCTGGCCGGCCAGGACAGCCCCGAGCGTCCCCGCCGACTCGAGACCGCGGACGGTCGGGTCCGGTTTCGCCCGCCCGCCGAGGCGGTCGCCCTCCCCGGTGACCCCGACACTGTCGTCGTGGACGAGGCCGCCGCCCTCCCCGTCGGCCGTCTCGAGGCACTGCTCGACGCGCCGGCGGTCGCCTTTGCCACCACCGTCCACGGCTACGAGGGGGCGGGCAGGGGCTTCGACGTGCGCTTTCGCGACCGGCTGGCCGACCGTGACCGGCCCGTACAGGAGGTCCGACTCGACACGCCGATCCGCCACGCCCCGGCCGACCCGGTCGAGGTGTGGGCCTTCCGGGCGCTCGCGCTGGCCGCCCGCCCACCCGTCGGCCCGCTCGTCGCCGACGCCGACCCCGGGAGTGTCGGCTACCGCTGCCTCTCGGCTGAGGCCCTGCTCGCCGACGACCACCTGCTACGGGAGGCCTTTGGCCTGCTCGTGACCGCCCACTACCGGACCGAGCCGAACGACCTCGCACGTCTGCTCGACGCGCCAAACGTCGCCGTCCGGGCACTCCTGCACGACGGACACGTCGTCTCGGTGGCGCTTCTGGCCCGGGAGGGCGGGCTGCCCGCAGACCGCCGGGCACGGATGTACGCCGGTGAGCGCGTCCGCGGACACATGGTCCCCGACGTGCTGACTACACAGTGTCGCGACGAGCGGGCGGCCGTCCCGGTCGGCTGGCGGACGCTCCGGGTCGCCACCCACCCGGTCGCCCGCTCGCGGGGGCTGGGCTCGCTCCTGCTCGAGCGTGTCCGCGCGGAGGCCGCCGACCGCGGCCACGACTACCTGAGTGTCAGCTACGGCGCCACACCCAGGCTCGTGGACTTCTGGGCGGAGAGCGGCTTTCACACCGTCCACCTCTCGACGACCCGAAACGAGCGCAGCGGCGAACACTCCGCGGTGATGGTCGCCCCCATCTCCGCGGCCGGCCGGGCGCTGCTCGGGCGTCACACCGGCTGGTTCCTGCAACGAACACTGGGCGCGCTCGCGGACTCGATTTCCGGCGCTGACCCCGACGTGGTGCGGGCGGTCCTGCGGGCAACAGCCGACCCCGCCCGTGTCACCGACCCTGACACCGCCACCCACCCGGTCCTCGACCTCTCGGCGCCCGAGTGGCGGGTCGTCGCCGGCACCGCCGAGGGGGCGGCGGTCTTCGACACCGCCCCGCGGCCGTTCCGGCGACTGGCGCTTCACCATCTCGTCGGGGCCGACCCCGCCACCGACGACAGCAACGACGACGAGGACGCCCTCGACGCCCGGGCCGAGCGCCTGCTCGTCGCGAAGGCCCTCCAGGCTCGCCCCTGGCCCGAGGTCGCCGACGCCCTCGGCTATTCGGTGACCACCGAGTGCAAGCGGGCGATGGGGCGGGTTGCCGGTCACCTCGTCGACCGGTACGGGACAGCGGCCGCACGCGAGGAGCGGAGGCGGCTGCGGTGACTGCCAGTGTCGCGACCCTCGAGGCGGTCCCCCTCGCCCTGGGTGTCGACCTCTGGGTGCTCGCTGCCTTTGTACTCCTGGTCGCGGGCGTCGTGGGCAGTGTCGTCCCGCTGGTCCCGGGCCCGGCCCTCACCGTCGCCGGTGTGCTCGTCTACTGGTGGGCTAGCGGCTACGCCGACCCGTCGACGCCGGTGCTCGTCGTCCTCCTGCTCGTGGGACTTGTCGGCGTCGTGGTGGACCTCTTTGGCGGTGCGCTCGGGGCATCCGCGGGTGGCGCCTCGGCGACGACGACAGCCGCGGCAGGGGTTGTCGGGCTGGCGCTTTTTGTCGTCGCCGGGCCGGTTGGCGTCGTCGTCGGCGTCGCCGGGACGGTCTTTCTCGTCGAGTACCGCAAGGCACGCACTGCCCGCAGCAGCGCCAGGGCGGCACTCGGGGCGGTCGTTGGCATCCTCGCCTCGGCGCTGGTTCAGCTCCTGCTCGCACTCTCGATACTGGTGGCGATGGTGCTGGTCGTGTTAGTCTGAGCGTGCCCGAACGGTCCGGGGCCTCCGTACCGACGACCCGGGAGCGGGGTGAGGCCCGTCGAGGCGCGCGACGGGCAGGCCGGGTGCGGGCGGTCTGTTGGCGGCACCTGAGGGCCCAGTCCGGCCTCAGATGCGGCCGGCCCGCGAGGGGTCGACGTCGATGGCGTCGACCGGGCAGACGTCCACACAGAGCATACAGTCGATACACTGGTCCTCGTGGGTGGGGTCGGCCTTGACCTCGCTTTCAGGGTGGTCGGGTGTGTCGACCCACTCGAAGACGTCGACGGGACAGTCCTCCAGACAGGCCCCGTCGGCGATGCAGAGGTCGAAGTCCACGGCCACGTGTGTCCCGTGGATCCCCTGGACCTCCGCCGTCGGGTCGTCGCCGTCCTGCGTCCAGACGCGGTGTCCCTCGTGGCCCTCGGCCTCCTCGTGGGTCTTCTCGAACTCGGGGTCAATAGCCATTGACATATCTATTGTCACCGACACTTAAGCTTCTGACCGAACCGGCAGTTATCGCCAGCGGCCGGGCACCGGCTTCGTCACCCGGGTTACGAGTGGGCGTAGTAGGCAACAGCCCCCTCGTCATCGACCTCGTCGAGCCGGACGAACCCGACGCGCTCGAACTGCAGGCGGTCGCCGGCCGCGTATCCGGACACGCCCGGCTCGGCAAAGCCGGGAACGTCGCCGTCCATCGTCCGCACGCGGGTCGGGACGTTGGCCTCCCCGGGCACCCAGTGCACAACGTCGACACCCCCCTCGCGCACGACCGAGATGTCCGTGTCGACGTACTCGAAGGCGTCGCCGGTGTGCCGGACACAGCCGTATCCTTTCAGCCAGACGCGCTCGCCGTTGTCGGGGAGGTCGTCCCCCTCCAGAAGCACGCTATCGGTGACCGGGACCTGCCGGGTCCCGCGGTCGTCGTGGTCGGGGTGGACCGGCGGCTCGCCGACGGCCGGTCCGCCGCGCACCCGCCGCTCGACCGCGCCACCGCCGGCCTCGGGGTCGTCCCGGACCAGAAAGGCCCGGTCGGTGTCGTCGTCGATTAGGTCACGGTTGTGCGCGTAGACGCTCGACATCGCGAGGTCGACGTTGGAGGTCGAGGTGCCGAGTTCGACCATCGCGCGGACGATAGCCTCCCCCTCGATACCTCGCCGCCGGAGGCTCGCGACCGTCGGGGCACGGGGGTCGTCCCACCCGTCCAGACGACCCTCGGCGATGTACTCCTGGATGGTCGAGGAGGAGAGGGGGACATCGTACTCCGTCACCTGGACGTGGCCCCAGTGGACCACCTCGGGGTACGTCCAGCCGAAGTAGTCGTAGAGAAAGCCCTGCCGTTTGGCCGAGTCCTGGAGGTCGATCCCCCGGATGATGTGGGTCACACCGAGCAGGTGGTCGTCGACCCCGCTCTGGAAGTCGAGCATCGGCCAGCAGCGGTACTCGCTCGCCTCCTCGCGGGGGTGTGGGGTGTCGACCATCCGAAAGGCAACCCAGTCCCGCAGGGCAGGGTTCCTGTGCTCGATGTCGGTCCGTACCCGGAGCACCATCTCGCCGCTGTCGTACTCGCCGTCGACCATCGCCTCGAACCCCTCGCGGCTCTCCGCCGGACTCCTGTCCCGGTGTTCGCAGGCCTCACCGCTGTTTTTCAGCTCCGAGAAGTGTTCCTGGGGGCACGTGCAGGTGTAGGCCCCACCCTCCTCGACCAGTTCGCGGGCGTGGTCGTAGTAGGTCTCGACACGGTCGCTGGCCCGGACCACCGCGTCGGGCTCGAACCCCAGGTAGTCGATGGCGTCGAGGACCGCGCCGTAGGCATCCAGGTCCGGGCGCTTGGTCTCGGGGTCGGTGTCGTCGAACCGGCAGACGAACTCCCCGCCGTAGCGGTCCTTGTAGCTACCGACGACGGCGGCCATCCGGGCGTGACCGACGTGCCAGGGCGTATTGGGGTTTGGCGCGACCCGCATCCGAACGCCGTCTTCGACGTTCGGCAGGCCGGGCAGGGGGTGCTCCTCGCCCTCGTCCTCGGCGTCCAGTTCCTCGAGGCGCTCCGGTGCCAACTCCGCCAGCCGCTCGCGTTTCTCGGCCTCGCTCATCGCGTTGACCCGCTCGACGACCGGGGCGACCACACCGGGGATCTCTCCGCCGTGCTCGCGAAAGTCGGGGTGTTCGCCCATCATCGGCCCGAGGATGGCGTCGACCTGGGCGTCGCTACTGTGCTTGAGCGCGTTGTAGAGGGCACTCTCCTCCGCGACGGCCTCTACCCGCGTCTCCAGACCCTCGTCCATACCGTGGACAACGGGCCCGCAAATAAAGTTCGGCCGGTCTTGGCGCCCGCTCCGGTATATCACTGTTTCCCCCAGTTGCCGCCTCCGCAACCCACCGGCCGGCTTGAAGTGTGCCCGGTACGACAGTGAGAATATGTCACAGACGAGCCTCCGAACTCGGCTGTGTGCCCTGCTGAACGAACCCAACCCCGTCTCGCTGACCCTGGTGCTGGCGCTCGGCCTGGCGGGTGTCGGACTGTACGCCACCAACCTGGCGGCCGGCGACGGCCTCGGCCAGGCGTGGTTCGTGGCCTTCCTGACCGCGTACGCTGTCGGCGTCGGCGGCCTGCTCTCGGGGTGGCGCGAGGACTGACCGGTCAGGGCCTGTCGCGGTTCGTGCCGGTCCTGCCCTCCGGGGCCGGTGCCGCGCGGGTAGCCGTCGCCTTGAACGAGGCGACAACCCGGTCGCCCTCGGTCAGGTCGAGACGGTCGACGCTCGTCGCCGTGATCAGCGCCCGCAGGGTCATCCCGTCCACGGCGACAGTCACCCTGGCCAGGTCACCCTCCCGGTCGAGGGTCGTGACCCGCCCCTCGAACCGGTTGCGGGCGCTCGTCCCCGCGGGCTGTGGGGCCTCGTCGGGGGCAAGCAGGCTCACCGCGTCGGAGCGGACACCGACCTGGACGGCGTCGGCCTCGGCGGGGACGAGCGCACGCACCCTCCCTGCGGGTGTCTCGACGGTGCCAAGCCGCCCGCCGCAGTCGACAACACGCCCGGGGACAACCGACTCCTCGGTGCGAGCGAGCCCGGAGACCGTCGCGCGCAGACGGTCGAACCGGGCCAACAGGTCGCGGGCGTTCGGCGTGAGCGTGCTGCCGCCGCCGCCTGCGCCGCCGCGTTCACTGACCACCAGCGGCCCGACCGTCTCCTCGAGTTCGGTGACCCGCCGCTGGATCCGGGCGTAGGACCGCCCGAGTTCCTCGGCCGCCCGGTACATCGAGCCGTGTTCGTCGATCCCCCGCAGCGCCTCCACGTCGCGCTCGTCGACCGTCGAGCCGTCGACCTCGATGTACGGGTCACCGCCTGCGTCCATACTGTGGTCCCGATTCGTCGGACACATATCAGTTCACCGCCGGTCAGTAGACCAGGTCTCCGGCGACGAACTTCCGGGTGCGCTCGTCCGTCGGGTGCTCGAAGACCTGCGCCGTTGGCCCGCTCTCGACGATACTGTCGCCCAGCAACACCGCCACCCGGTCGGCGACCCGTTCGGCCTGGTGCATGTCGTGGGTCGCGAGCACGACCCCGATCCCGCTGGCCCGGGCTGTCGCGACCGCCTCCTCGATGGCGGCCGTGTTCCGCGGGTCCAGGTCCGAGGTCGGCTCGTCGAGCAGGAGCAGGTCGGGGTCGTAGGCCAGCGCCCGTGCGAAGGCGACCCGCTGGGCCTCCCCGCCCGACAGCGAGGCCGTGTGTCTGTCGGCAGCGTCGGCCATTCCGACGACCCCGAGCGCCTCCTCGACAGCCGTCGACCGGCCGGCAAAGCCACCATCGGGGGCTGTCGGGTCGCCGCCGACCGCGGCGCGGAGCCGCCGGAGCCCGCCGGCGAGACGGTTCGACAGCAACAGCCCACGGAGGGTTCCGCCAACCCGCTCGCGCCAGGACCGACGCACCCTGAGACCGTACCCGACGTTGCGCCGGACCGAGGCGTCAAACAGGTTCGCCCCCTGAAACACCACCCCGACCCGCCGGCGGAGGGCCAGCCGCTCGTCTCTGCCGGCCGCCCACGCCGGCGTCCCGCCGAAGCGGACGGTCCCGCTGTCCGGCCGCGTCGAGAGCGCGAGCGCGTCGAGCAGGGTCGTTTTGCCGACGCCGGAGGGCCCGATCACCGCCAGGACCGCACCGGGCTCGACGGTGACCGAGACGTCCGCCAGGACCGGCTCGGCCCCGTAGGAGACCGACACAGCCTCGAGCCGGAACATCAGCCGCCCACCCCTACTCCCCGTCCGCCCAGCCGGACGACGACGGCGTTGACCACGAGCACCAGCCCGACCAGGACCGCGCCGAGCACCATCGCGGTCTCGTACCGTCCCTGGCGGGCCTCGAGTTGAATGGCGGTCGTCAGCGTCCGGGTCTTCGAGACCCCGTCGGCGCCGGCGATGTTCCCGCCGACGACCAGCACCGACCCGACCTCGCTTATCGCCCGCCCAAAGCCCGCGAGTACCGCGGTCGCGACCCCGTACCGGGCCTGTTTGAGCACGACGAGGGCGGTGTCGAGGCGTGTGCCACCCAGCGCGTGAGCGGCGTCACGGACGCCCGGGTCGACGCCGGAGACGGCCGCCAGGCTGATCGCGGTAACTGGCGGCGTCGCCAGCACGAACTGGGACAGGACCATCGCCTCCGTCGTGAACACGAGGTCGAGCGTCCCGAGCGGGCCCTGGTTGGAGACGAGAAAGAGCACCGCGAGCCCGACGACGACGCTCGGAACCCCCATCCCGGTGTTGATCACGGAGGTGAGCACCCCTTTCCCCCGGAAGTCCGAGAGGCCCACGAGCACAGCGACGGGAACGCTCACGAGCGTGCTGAGCGCGACGGCGACCAGGCTCACGTACAGCGAGACGGCGATGATACTCCGGACGTACACCGCCTCGAAGGGAAACCCGACGAGGAGCGGTCCGAGACGGGCCGTGTCGGCTCCAGTCGCGGCCGCGCCGAG
>CAZQZE010000107.1:0-8013 GCA_964597715.1 uncultured Halobacteriales archaeon | reverse complement strand
GGCGGCCGCCGAGTGGATGGTCGTTTTTATAGCTGCGAGAGCGGAGCGTGCGACACGGTGCTGTTGCTACCCGGTCGAATAAACGTAAAATGAAAGTCACCTTACAGCCGGGTCAGGTTCTGCGCCCGCGGCCCTTTCGGTGCGTCTTCGATTTCGAACTCAACCTCTTGACCTTCTTCGAGATCCGGGCCGCCGACGTCCTCCATGTGGAAAAAGACGTCCTCGTCCGCATCATCAGTGTCGATAAAGCCGTAACCGCCGGTGTCGTTGAAGAAATCAACCTTACCTTGCGCCATTGCAATAGAACAGACGCCCACCCAATTGATAAGACTTGTGTAAGTAGTACCCCCTTGACCCGCGCTGACACGGCGCTCTGTGCCGGTATTACCCGTTACTCGCCTCGGACCCGCTGTCGTCGGTTCCGTCGGGGTCGCTGTCGACACCGGTGTCACCCTCCCCGCCGGCCTCGCGGTCGGTCGGGACCCCACAGAGGTTGCCCGCCTCGTCGAAGCGCTTCGCCCGGAGAAAACGGGCCCGGTAGCGGTTGGCGTCGTCGGCGGTGTCGGCTTCGCGGATTGCCTCGGTCCGGCCGTCGGCGACAGCGCCGATAATCGTCTCGACTTGCTCCTTCTCACTCGGCGTTAGCTCGAACTCGTACGTCCGTGAGTCCTCGGCCTCCAGCCGGGTCCACCGGCGGGCAGCCGCGACGACTAACGAACAGGGCTCGCGACACGGGAAGGCGCCGTCGCCGCCGTCGACCGAGAGCGGGGTGTCGCCGTCGTACTCCCACTCCCGGCGTTTCAGACACTGGGAGTCCACACAGCAGGCCTCGGCTACCCAGTCGACGTGGTCGTGGCCCTCCCCGCGGTTCCAGGTCTGGACGACACCGTAGATCCCGGTCTGGCGCTCGGTGGCCGCTGTCCAGTGGGTGACGTCGAGTTCACCCTCGCGCTCGCGGTGCCAGTTTGCGACCGTCGCCGGATAGAACCCCTCGACCGCCCGAACGAGGTCCGCCGGCCCGAGGTCGACCAGGGCCCAGCCACGCTGGAGCGTGGGTGCCGTCGAGAGCGGGCGGTAGCGGCCGCGGTCGTCCTCCTTCCTGAGTCGGCGGGCGGCGTAGGGGTCGGTGTACTGTTCCAGGTCCGCGGCGGGCGTGTCGGCGTCGTCGACGTGCCGGAGGGTGTAGCGGCGCCGGCGTCGGTCACCGTTGGGGTCCTGGCCCCGGCTCTGGTTGGGGCCGGCCAGCCGGACCTGCACCGAAAGCTGGCCCCACTCGCGGGTGACACTACCCTCCCCCTCGAATCTGTCCCGGCGCTTCGGAGCCTGATACTCCTCGGCCCGTTCGACCCACCGCAGGAACTCCCACTGTGTGGGGTCCTGGGGCTGCTCCTGGTGCCAGACGTACCACTCTCGCACGTGGGCGGCGTGTTCGCGAGCGCGCGCCTCGAACTCGTCGGCGCTGAGCCCGTCGTACTCCGTCCCGGGAACGGCGAACCGGAGGCCCTCGTCGTCCCGTCTGACGGCCAGCCCGTCGAAGTCGACCCCGTCGTCGGCGACTGCCCGCAGGGCAGTGACGGCCGCAGCCAGCCGGTCGTCGGCCTCGCCGGCGTCGCCGGTATGTTCGTTCGTGCCAGCCATCTCAATCCCCACCCGCACTGGCGGACCCCGCGGCGTCCGTGTCGGTCCGTGCCTCGATGTCGGCGCCAGCGTCGGCCGCCCGTTCGAGGACCACGTCGGCCAGCAGTGGTTCCGTGCCGATCGCACCGGCGTACCAGATGTCGTGGCCGTCGACCGTTGTTGGCACGTCGTACGCCCCGTGGTCGTCGCCGTCCTCGGTCAGGCCCATGTCCGCCGGAATGTCCTCCTCGGTGTGGTAGCCGTCCGCGATAAAGAGCGGGACGACGACGATGTCGTCGCTCTCGAAGTAGTCGGTCACGTCGTCGACCTCGGGGTCCTCGTCCATGAACAGCGCCCGGACCTCGGCAAACCGGTCCCGCGTGCGGACCCGGTCGGCGTGGTACTCGACCGCCTTCGCGGAGTTCTCGTTGCGTTTGGTGCCGTGGCCGACGACGGCCAGACCGACATCCGGCCCGACGTCGGGGTCGCCGGTAACGCTCTCGGCACGCCGGACGATGACGTCGCTCATCGCGTCGTGGGTGCCGACCGGCCCGCAGTAGTGGACCGTCTTCTCGACGTCCGCCGGCTCGAGCGTGACGGCGCCGGCGCTGGTCCCGTCGGAGTCCCAGTCCGAGGCCTCGAACGATAGACGGAGTTCACGCGGAATGACGTCCTCGGTGAAGTACCCCTCACTGACAAACAGCGGGACGATGTACACCTCGTCGGCGACGACGGTCCGGAGGGCGTTGCGCAGCGAGGGCTCCTCCTTCCAGTAGGCCTCCCGGACCTCCTCGAAGGCCCCCGCTGTGCGGACCCGGTCAGCGTGGTCCTGTGCGGGCGCGCTCGAGGCCGCGTTCAGGTGTGAACCGTGGGCGACGACCAGCAGTGCCTGACTCATCACCCCCGCGTATGCCCGTGACGCTCTTAGGCCCTTTCGTCAGCGTCGCCGCGGTCAGAACCCGTCAGGCATTTGTTTCCGACCACTCGAAAACGCAACATATCGGTGACGCCATGGTACCCGGAACGCGCGGCCGGTCGGTGGCGGTGGTCCTCGCCGGGGTCGGTGTCGTGACGATGCTGGCACTGGGCGCGGGGCTCCTCCTGGCCGGCGGCAACGCCCTCCCACCAGCCGACGAGACGGTCCAACAGTACGACAGCCTCGACGCGTACAACGCGACCTACACGATCACGTCCGAGAAGCCCGCCGAGACCCGGACCGTCAGGGCACAGGTCACGGTGAGCCCCGACTCCGGGGCAGTCCGGGTAGAGGTGCTCACGCCGCCCACCAGGGCCGGCAACCTCCGCATCTTCAACGGGAGTGTCTCCTGGTCCTACAACGCGACCAGAAACACCGTGACCCGGCTCACACAGCCGGACCCCCGGGTCGTCTCTCGCGAACGGACGGTGGTCCGGAGTGCCGTCACCGCCGCCAACAGCGAGGAGCCGACGTCGCAGGTCTCCCCGCTCCCGGTGGCCCCGGGGTCGGGGCGTGACGGGGCCGTAGGGAACACCACCGGCACGCTGGAGGGGTTCTACGAGGGGACCGAGACGGTCGCCGGCCGGGAGGCCCACGTCGTCTCCCTGCGACCCGTCGCGAACGACACCACGTCCATCGCCGAACAGACCGTCTGGCTCGACACCCAGTACTTCATCGAACTCAGGTCCGAGACGACCCTGGAGTTCGGGGGGAACCGGACTGTGCTCACACAGAACATCACCGACGTCTCCTTCGAACCCGACCTCCCGTCAGGGGTGTTCGAGTTCGACCCGCCCGCGGGCACACAGCCCGAGCGCAGGACCGGGGCGGTCACCACATACGAGTCGCGGGCAGACCTGGCAGCGGCAACGGCGCTCCCGGTCCCCGACCCCACCGTCCCCGACCGCTTCGACCTCTCGGCGGCACAGTTGGTCGTCCGCCCCAACCGGACAGGGGCGCTCCTCCGGTACACGAGTGGCACGAATGTCATCACGGCCATCGCGGGGAACGGCTCGGCGTTCGACACCGTAACCGGCGAACCGGTGTCGGTTGGCAACCGAACCGGACGCTTCGACGTGTCCGGGCGGGCCGGTCGCGTCGTCTGGACCTGTGGGTCCTACGAGTACGCGGTCACCGGCAGGGTCCCACAGGAGACGCTCGCGGAGGTTGCCCGCTCGGTGGCCGACAGCGCCGACGCGTGTGTCCCCGCCACCGCATCGGACCCCGCACCCACCGCGGCCATCGGGGCGTCCGCCGCTCGTACGGCGGGTCGGTGAGGGCTGCCGGGCCGGCAAACGGCGACCCCGCGAGCCGGGTGGCCGGTCGCAGGCCGTTTCCTTTTTGCCCGTGGCTGTGTCACCTCCGGGTGATGACACTCCGGGTGACCAACAGCCTCACGGGTGAACGGGAAGCCTTCGAGCCGGGGGACGACGAGGAGGTGCTACTCTACTACTGCGGGCTGACGACCTCCGACCCCGCCCACCTCGGCCACGCACGCGGGTGGGTCCACGTCGACGTCATGCACCGGTGGCTGGACCACCTGGGCTACGATGTCCGTCACGTCGAGAACTTCACCGACGTCAACGAGAAGATCGTCGCCCGGGTCGGCGAAGCGGGGGACAGCGAGGCCGACGTCGCCCGGTCGTACATCCGGTCGACCATCCGCGATATGCGCTCGCTGAACCTCCGCCGCGCGGACGTCTACCCACGTGTCTCCGAGACGATCGACGAGGTCATCGACCTCGTGGCGACGCTGGTCGAGCGGGGCTACGCCTACGAGTCCGACGGGTCGGTCTACTTCGACGTCACGGCCTTCGAGGACTACGGCAAACTCTCGAATCAGGCGGTCGAGGAGGTCGAGGCCCAGGGCGAGGCGACCGGCGAGAAACGCCACCCTGCCGACTTCGCACTCTGGAAGGCCGGCGGTGTCGCCCCCGAGGATGTCGCCGAGCACCGGCACGAGGGCGCCGCCCCGGCCGAGCGGGCCGCCGAGACCGCACAGACCTGGGACTCGCCGTGGGGCGAGGGTCGGCCGGGCTGGCACATCGAGTGCTCGGCGATGAGCATGGCCCACCTCGGCGAGACGGTCGACATCCACGTCGGCGGGCAGGACCTCGTCTTCCCCCACCACGAGAACGAGATTGCACAGAGCGAGGCCGCCACCGGCCGGCAGTTCGCCCGCTACTGGCTGCACGTCCGGCTGCTCGACGACGCCGACGAGGAGAAGATGTCGTCCTCGCTCGGCAACTTCGAGACGGTTGCCGAGGCGGTCGACGCCCACGGTGTGAACGCTATCAGGACCTTTCTGCTGTCGACGGCCTACCACAACAAGGCGGTCTACAGCGCGGAGACGGTCGCCGAGGCCCGCCGGCGCTGGACGAGCCTCGAACGGGGCTACGAGCGGGCGGTCGAGGCGTGTGACAGTGTCGACGCCCGGGCGACCGTCGCCGACGGAACCCTCCGGGAGGCCGTCGACGAGACCCGGGAGGCGTTCACCGCGGCGATGAACGACGACTTCAATACCCGGCGTGCGCTCGCCGCGCTGGAGGAACTCGTCTCGGCGGTCAACACCCACGTCGACGGCCGCGAGACGTACGACTACCGCGGGCTCCGACGAGCGGTCGAGACGCTTGCGGGGTTGGGTGGTGGGGTCTTCGGCCTCGAATTCGGCGACACGGGGCAGGGGCAGGGCGGCGAGGGCTCGATTGCGACAGACCTGGTCGAACTCCTGCTCGACGTGCGCGAGCGCGAGCGGGCGGCCGGCAACTACGACCGGGCCGACAGACTCCGGGACGAGCTCGAGGCACTCGGCGTCGAAGTCCAGGACACCGACGACGGGCCGACGTACCGGCTCTGACCCCCAGAACGTCCCCGGCCGCGTCGGTCCACTCTGCCCACGGCTACCTACCGCCGCCGGTCCTCGCCGGCGGTGAGGTCCACGTCGTCCGTGTGTCGGACGGCCTGAAACCCGATGCCGGTCACGAAGGCAACCAGCGTCAGGACCGGCGAGAGCGTCGGGTCGGTCTCGGCCAGTGTTGCTCCGTCCCCGATGACCGTCACCAGCACCGGTACGACCACCGAGAGGAGCCCCGCCCCGACACCCGTCACGGCGACCCCGACGACGACATCGTAGTACAGGAGCGCGAGCGCGCCACCGACAACGCCGAGCGCGGCAGCCACCAACAGCGCCTGTTCGAACTCGCCCGTCTGGAGGGTCGGCGTCCCGGCGAACCGCTCGAGAACGGCCACCGGGTTCGCGCCCGCAAGGTCGGCCGGTACGGCGTTGAGCAGGGCGTCGAACGCCTGGCCCTGCGTGAACACGACGAGCGTCGCGAGCGCGGTCGCGACAAAGCCTGCGATGCCGAGCGCGACCCGACCGAGTGCCGGGACGAGGACACCGCCGAGAACCGCGCCGACGACGGCCACCAGCGCCACGAACACGAGCGAACTCTCCCCGCCGGTCACCCCCGGCAGGATGACGACGCCGACGACCACCCCGGCAACCAGCCCACCGACCGCCCCTGCCAGACGCAACAGCGACCCCGCAAGCTCGTACGCAAAGTACGTCAGAAAGACCCCCACGGCCGCCACGAGACCGAGCGAAACGAGCGTGACCGGTTCTGCCATACCGTCTCCGTTCTCGCGTCTCGGGTATATACTCCCCGCTCGATAGCCTGTCCGTCGTCCCGCCGCCGGGACGGGGTCCGGTCACCGGCCGCCGCGGGGGTGGGTCACGGCCCGCGGCTACGGGCCGACCGCGAGCGGGACGAGCAACACCCCCATCAGCGACACCCGACGGGCACCAAAGCGGGCCGGGATGAGCCCGATACCCGCGCTGACGGCAAAGACGGCGACGCCGACGGCGCCGGCGAGTGTGGCGACGAGCAGACAGAGCAGGCCGAGCACCCCGACGGAGATGTAGGTCTGGTCGACACGGTTGGCGGCCGCGAGGTACCGGTCGCCGGCCCAGGGGACCAACAGGAAGCCAACGGCCGCGGCGAGCGCGCAGCCGGCCAGCAGCAGCGGCAGGTTCAGCGGGACGCCCGCGCTGTTGAGCGCGACCAGGACACCGGTGTGGGCGTCCCGGAGGGCGACGAGTGCAAAGAGCGCGAAGACTGTGTTTGCCGTATTGACACCGCTGGTGACGACCACGTACGCCCGCGGACCGCGCTCGGGCAGGACCGCGAGCGCACCCGTCGCGGCGACGCCGCTGGAGACCCCGGAGACGTAGCCGACGACAGCACCCGAGACCGTTCCGACGAGTGCGGTCGCCGCGACAGCGCGCTTGCCGACGGTGACGGCGGCGTCGGCCTGCGGGGGGACACCGTCCCCACCCAGCGCCTCGACCAGCACGGGCGCGCCGAACAGGCCGGCAAAGAGCGGCGCGAGTGTCCCGCCGGCCGCGAGCCCGCCGGTTCCGAGGTCCAGCGTCGCGAGCCCGAGCAGGCCGCTGGCGCCGACCGCCAGCGCCGCGCCGACGCGGGCCCGTGTGTTTCGTTCACCGACGATCAGGAGGGCGGCGATGGCGCCGAGGACGAGCGAGAGGTGGGGCTCGAGCGCCGGATAGAGCCGCGACATGGCGGCCGTCACGGGGA
This sequence comes from uncultured Halobacteriales archaeon, assembly GCA_964597715.1. Taxonomy (GTDB): domain Archaea; phylum Halobacteriota; class Halobacteria; order Halobacteriales; family Haloarculaceae; genus Salinirussus. Next base: position 825 of record CAZQZE010000107.1, on the reverse strand, counting down.
GCGCGAGCGGGACCGCAAGCGCGATAGCGAGCCCGCTCCCGAGCGCCGAGAGCCGCAGGGCCTCCCGTCCCCGACCCTGGATGACCAGCCGGTGGCCGGGAACGGCGGTCGCGGCCATGGCGGCGTCGGGGACGCCGAGGGCGAGCGCGGGCACGACATCCAGAAAGGTGTGGACAACGCCGGCCGCGAGCATGGCCGCACCGACAAAACGGGGCGGTCCGGGGACAACCGGGACCCCGGCCGCCAGGAGGAGTGCGAAGTTGTTGGCGTGCAGCCCAGGGACCAGCCCGCTGACTGTGCCCAGGGCTACACCCCCGAGCACGAACAGCAGGGCGACCGCCGCCGTCCCCGGGTCCGTGACGACCGTGACACCGACCTCCATCCGGGTGGTCTGGCCGCCTCACCGGTCATAAGAGTACGGCTGTCTCGCCCGTCACCCCACGGGCCGACTACGGACGGCAAGGCGAGTGGAGACTCCCGCCTCTGTGGTCGTCACGCGGTGGCGGTGCTGTTGCTACGCGGATGGCATCAAAAGAAGTTCGCGGGTTCAGCCGAACAGCTCGCCGAGACCCTCACCGGAGGCATCCTCGTCGTCGTCGTCGCCTGCGTCCTCCTCCTCGGTCGCCTCCGCTTCGACCTCCTCTTCCTCGGTCTCGGCCTCGGCGTCCTCCTCGGCCTCGTCGGCCGCGGGGGCCGCGCCGCCGCCGCCGGCCGCGGCGGGGACTGCGGCGGCCTCCTCGACAGCCTCGTCGATGTCGACGTCCTCGAGTGCCGCGACCAGCGCCTTGACGCGGGACTCCTCCACGTCGACCCCGGCTGCGTCGA
>CAZQZE010000106.1:0-8078 GCA_964597715.1 uncultured Halobacteriales archaeon | reverse complement strand
GCCGACGCCGAGTGGCCCGTGGTCGTCGTCCCGGTCTGAGCGGGCGCCGACCGCAGCGTGGCGACGGGGTGGTCGCGGTCTCTCGGAGTCCACGACATTCAAACCGCTGGGTCCGAAAGGGGCTGGCATGTCAGCCTCGGAGCTGGCCGCGGAGGTACGTGAGGCACTCTCCGTCGACCGGGAGGCGTTCCGGGAGGCGGCACTGTCGGAGGCCGAGCAGCTGAAGACCGAGGTAGCGGCGGGCACGTTCGACAACACCCAGGCGCTGGTCGGGCTGGAACTCGAACTGTACGGCGTCGACGCTGCGGCCGACGGGCTGCGGCGGATGTCCCGGCAACTGCTCGAGTTGATCGGCTTCGAGAAGGAGCTGGGGCTGCACAACGCGGAGCTACAGACCAGCCCACAGCCACTGTCGGAGTACGGCCTGCTGGCCCAGTTGAAGGAGCTGCAGGCATACGTCGCGCCGGCCCAGGACCGGGCCAACGCGGACGACCTCCGGCTGGTCGCCGACGGGCTGTGGACGGTCCCGCCGGTCGGCGAAACCGCGACGGCGTACCTGACAGACTCGGTCGAGCAGGACGGCGTGATGATCGGGACGAACATGAGCGACACTGTCCGGTACCACGCGATGGCCAACACCGACTACCCGTCCGGACAGGCACTCGACGCCCCACACGTCTCCCTGCAGGCCGGGACGGTGATGCCCGAGAGCCTGATCACCTCCATCCAGCCCCACTACCAGGTCCCCCACGCCCCCGACCTGCCCCGCTACTTCCGGTACGCCCTGCGGGTGGCCGGCCCGCTCCTCGCGTTGGGGGTCAACAGCCCCTTCTTTCCGCCGGACCTCTACGACGACGCCCCCGCCGAGCGGGTCGTCGCCGACGCACACATGGAACACCGGGTCGGTGTCTTCGAGTCCGTCCTCAACCCCCCTGAGCGCGCCGACGCCGAGCCGAAGGTGCGGTTCCCGCCGGACTTCGGGACTGTCGAGGACGCTATCGACGACATCGCGACCGACAGCTGTATCGTCCCGATGAACGTGCCCGACGGCAACCGCTTCGACGACCGGTTTCGACATCTCCGGCACAAACACGGGAGCTACTGGCGGTGGGTCCGGCCGGTCTTCGACGGCGGGTCACGCTCCTCGGCAAACGCCCGCATCGAGTTTCGCCCGCTGCCCGCCCAGCCGACGCTGCGTGACTGTGTGGCCTTCGAGGCTGTCTTTGCCGGGCTGATGGAGAGTCTGACCCGCCGGCAACACCCTGTCCGGCGGCTGGAGTGGGACACCGCCCGGGAGAACTTCTACGCGGCCTGCCGGGACGGCCTCCAGGCTGACCTGACGTGGGTCACCGCCGACGGTGCCGAGACGACCGCCATCGACGAGGTCTGTGGCGAACTGCTCGAGTACGCCCGCGACGGGCTGGAAACCCGCGGGCTCGAGACCGAGGAGGCCCGCCGGTATATCCGCCCGCTCCGCGAGCGGCTGGACCGCCGGACAACCCCTGCCCGCTGGAAACACGAACACGTCCGGGACAGTGTCGCCGACGGCGTGCCGCTGGCGGAGGCTATCTGGGGGATGCAGGCCGAGTATATCGACCACCAGGGTGACACACTGGTCGAGGGGTCCTTTGCCGGCTGGCTGTGACCGGGTGTAACTCACCCCTCGCGGACCGCCCGCTCGATGTAGTCGACAGCCGCCGCCGGTGTCTCGACGTGTTCGACCCCGTCGTCGATACCGTCGCCCTCGATACGGTGGGTGTCCAGCCCGGCGACCGGCCGACCGAAATCCAGTGCGTGCCCCACCTCCGAGAGCGTGCCCGGGCCGCCGTCGACCGCGACCACGCCGTCCCCGTTCATCACCACCATCGGGTTGCGGGCGTTACCGACCCGTGTGGCGATTGCCGTGTCGACGTACTCGTTGGCCCCCTCGCGCCCGCCCGGGAGGATCCCGATGGCGCGGCCGTCGGCCTCCTGGACCCCCCGACAGGCGGCCTCCATGGCCCCGCCACGGCCGCCACAGACCAGCTCGTGTCCCCGCTCTCCGAGCAGTCGGCCAACCTCGCGAGCCCGCCTGTACTCCCTCTCGGTGACCGTCGACCCGCCGATGACGCTGACGCGCATGCCCGGTCAGTCGTGGCCGCGGGCCAAAGTTCCACCGAGAACGGGGTTCCGGCCGGGCCGGTCGCTCCGTCCGCCTGACCGGCTGGTGAGAGCTACCGCAAAACACGACGCCTGTGACCGGGTAGCGAAAAATTCCTTCGAGGGCAACCACACCCGGGGCGAACCGGTTACGCCCGCCGTCGGAGACGCCGGGTGACCGGTGACGGCGGACGCCGACCGAGCCCCGGCTCAGACCTGGTCGAGCCAGTCGGCCGCCCGGGACTCGGTGGTCTCGGCAATCTCGGCGAGCTCGGCCGCGTCGGACGCACCGATGTCGCCGACGGTCTCGACCCCGGCCTCGCGGAGCCGCTCGGCGTAGGTCGGGCCGATCCCGTCGAGGGCCTCGATGTCGACGGCCTCGTCGTCGGCCTTGCTGCCGGCCTCCTCCGGGCTCTCGACCTCGATGTCGACGGCCTCGTCGTCCTCGGCCGCGCCCCCGACGTCGGTGTCGACCATGTCGGTGTCGAGGTCGGCGACATCCTCCGGCGGCATCCGGTCGATGAACCACTGGGCGGCCCGTGGCCAGACATCCTCGTGAGAGGCCGACGAGACCGAGAGACCGATGTGGCCGGTGGGGTACTCGATGGCGGTGGTGTCCTCGCTGGGGATGACATCCAGAAACGGCTTGGAGGACTCGGAGGGGATGAGGTGGTCGTACTCGCCCATCAACAGGAGAACGGGCATGTCGACCTCCGCGAGGTCGACGTGCTCCCCGTCGAGTTCCATCTCGCCGTTGTGTAACTCGTTGTCCTGGTAGATCTTCTCGAGGAACTCGACGTAGGCGTCCCCGGCGACGTCGATCCCCTCGCCCAGCCACCGCTCCATCCGAGCAAAGTTTGCCGCGAAGTCGTCGTCCTCCATGTTGTCGTAGAAGCCGGCATACTTGCTGACGTAGTTGTCGACAGGGTCCATAATCGCGAAGCCGTCGTCGAGCATCTCCGCGGGGACGTTCCCGAGCGCGTCGGTCACGTCGTTTGGGTCGTAGTAATCGGCGCTCCCCCCGTCCGCCAACACCCCGCCGGTCTCCTCGAAACAGAGCCCGGCGGCCATCAGCCCGAGATTTCGCACCTTCTCCGGGTACAGCGCGGCGTAGACGGCGGACATCGTCCCCCCCATGCAGTAGCCCAGGATGTTGATGCTGTCCTGGCCCGACCGCTCGCGAACGACGTCGACGCAGTTGTCGATGTAGCGGTTGATGTAGTCCGAGAGGGTGAGATGCTGGTCGAGCCGGGAGGGCTCGTTCCAGTCGACCAGATAGACGTCGTGACCGGCCTCCAGCAGCCGCCGGACGACGCTGCGGTCGGACTGGAGGTCGAGGATAAACGGCTTGTTGATCAGCGCGTAGGTGATGAGAATCGGGACGCCGTGTTGTTCCTCGGTCCGGGGCTCGTAGTGGAGCAGTTCCAGCTTGTTCTCCTCGTAGACCACCTCGGAGGGGGTCGTGCCGACCTCGACGGTCTCCATCTCGGCGAGACGTTTGGGGAGCAACTGACCCCGCTCGACGGCGTCACCGGCCGCCTCGACGGCCTCGGTCTGTGCGTCCAGTGCCGCGCTGAACAGGTTGTACGCCATTGTTACAGCTCCTCGAGAACCCGGTCGAGTTTCTCCTCGACGGCGTGCTGGCGCCGCTCGAGTTCGACCAGCCGTTCGCCGACCTCCTCGACGTCGTCGCGTGTCGCCATCCCCGCCTGTGAGATGGCGTCCTGTGTCGCCTCGTCGACGTCACCGCGCATCTCCATCATCGACTCGATGAGCTGGCCGTTGGCCGCGGCGAAGGCCTCCGTCGAGAGCACCTCCTTGAACGCCTCGTTTGCCGACTGTAGCCAGATGTCGCGAAACTCCTCGGGGGCGACGTCCTCGCCCTCGGCGACGGCCGCACCCCGCTCGGCCATCTGCTCGGCGGCGTCCATCCATACCTCGTAGGCGCGGCCGTATCCCTCGATGCCGTCAGCCATGGCCTCCTCGTCCGGCATCGAGCCGTCGACCGTGCCGGTCCACGACTCGACGAACTCCGCCTGCGCCGCCATATTCTGTTCCATCGACTCCGCGAGCGCGGTGTTCATCTGCTCCATCATCTCGCTCCACTGCTCCTGTTGGTCGTTCATGAGTTGTTGTATGTACCGTGGGAGGAAAACGCTAGCGTCAGGCCCCGACCGCCGTCGTGGCCTGCTCCTGCATCTCGCGAACCTGGGCCTGCATCTCCTCGAGTTGTTCCTGTAGCTCCTCGACCTGTGTGCCGAACTGTTCGGCGGCCTCGACGGACTGTGCCTCCAGTTCCTCGTGGGCCTCGACCAGCATCGTGACCTGTTCGTCGAGCGCCTCGAGTGTGCCGTCGACGTACTCGTCGGTGGCGTCGAGGCCGTCCTCGTACTCCGAGACGGCACCGTCGAAGGTCTGGGCGTGACTCTCCAGCAGCACCTCGTAGCTCTCGTCGACGGTTTCGCGGAGCTCTTCGATGGTCCCGCCCATGCCCGGGAGCCCGGACGCCATCGCGTCGAGGGTGCTGTGGGTGGCCTGCCGCGAGAGTTCGACCGCCTGCTGTTGGGTCGTCTCCGTGGTCTCCATCCCCTCGACGACGGCTTCGGCAAACCGCCGCTGGGTCTCGACACCCTGCTCGAGGGCACGCTGGCTGCGCTCGACCGTCCGGCGCTGCAGTTCGAATGTCGTCGTCACCGGGTCTGTGTAGTCCATGTCAGTCACTCCTGTTGCGTTTGACGGGGATAACGACGGTCTGGACGATATCCCCCTCCTCGATGTCGAGGGCCTCCCGCTCGGCGTCCGGAATACTGACCCGGCCGCCGCTCTGGACGCGTGTCTTGAACGTCGCGGTGTTGGTCATCGCACCGAGGTCGTTCATGTCGACCCCACCCGACATCCCCGTGAACATCTGCTTGAACAGCTCCTGCTGTTTCTCGACGGCCTGCTCGCCGGTGTCCTGAAACATCTCAAATACCGTCGGCGGCCACGTCGGTCCGTCGCTGTCCTCGGTCATCACCCGAAACGACGACCCGTTGACGCATAAACTTTACTTTGCGTACCATCAGAGACCATGCAATACCGTCAAGTGGCTTGGCGCCGTATGATTGGGGGAGTACTGATGAAACACCCGACACACGCCGCCCGACGGGCGCCCTGCCGACCCACGCCCGCGGGGGACGGAGCCGTATCGCGGTTCATGTTTGATAATGACCCACATCACTTAAGCCGGGGTGCGGACAAATGTGTTGGCGATGAGTTCTGAATCGAACGGCGCCGGGCTGTTGGACACGTGGACGGAGACCTCGTCCTACGTGTTCGACAGCGTGATCGCCGCAAACCGGGCGGCCTTCGCGGCCTTCGGTGTCGAGCCGTCCGAGGACGAGGAGGACGACGAGAACGAGGGGACGGAGGCCGGCACACCGGCCGGGACCGGCCAGGTCGAGGCCGCCGAGGACCTCGACAGTTGGGAGGTGAACCTGGCGGCCGACGAGGCCGACGACCTCGGGGTCGGCCACCGCTTCGAGTTCACGAAGACGATCTCCGAGGCGGATGTCGACAGCTTCGCCGCCGCCAGCGGCGACACGAACCCGCTCCACCTCGACGACGAGTTTGCCGAGGACACCCGGTTTCGGGGCCGGATCGCCCACGGGACTCTCGTCGGCGGGCTCATCAGTGCCGCGCTCGCGCGCGTCCCCGGGCTCGTGATCTACCTCTCGCAGGACCTGGAGTTTCACAGCCCGGTCCGGATCGGCGACCGTGTCACCGCCGAGTGCGAGATCGTCGAGGGTCTTGGCAACGACCAGTTCCGGCTCACCACCCGTGTAATGAACGGCGACGACATCGCTATCGACGGCGAAGCCGTGATTATGGTCGACGACTAACCGTTTCGCTCGTAGACACCGTCACGCTCGAGGCGACCCCGCTCGCGGACGACCGCCGGCGTCCGACACCGGCCGGGCTCGCCGGTCGCCTGCGGCACGGTGCAGTTGTTGCAACTCTCACACAGCGCCCGTTCCCCGTCGTGTCCCTCCGTCCCGAGCAGCCGTGCCCCCAGCCGCGGCTCCGCGTAGAAGGGCCGTCCCATGCCGGTTAGCTCGCAGGCGTCACCGAGGAGCCGTTCACACTGCTCGCTGCCCCGCAACCCCCCCTCACAGAGTACCGGCACGTCCACCGCCTCGCGCACCGCCCGGCAAAACCGGGCATTCCAGCCCGGGTCCGGGGGATTCCGCTGCGCGTCCAGCCAGGTGAGCGCCCGGACCGCCTGCGCGCGCAGACGCCCGCCAAAGGCCGCCGCGTAGTCGTCCTGGAGGCCCTCGGCAGCCCACGCCCGCGCCGGATACCGGCCGCGGACGACGCTCGTGTCCCAGTAGACCGACACCTCCACGGGCACCACCGCGTCGAACCCCGCATCGGCGAGCCTGCGGGCGACCCGTCGCCCGTCCCGCCGCGAGAGTGACCGCCGAACGAACGGCGGCGCACGGGTCTCGGCGGGCACCTTCGTCACCAGCGGTATCCCGCCCGCGTGTGAGCGGACCGCGTCCCGAACCGCGAGCAGGAACTCGACGCCGTCGCCAAAGCGGTCCTCCCGGCGGTTGTAGTGCGGCGAGAGAAACTGCTGGAGAATCCCCATGTTCGCCCCCGAGAGGTGGACCCCGTCGTAGCCGGCGTCGGCCGCGTAGCCCGCCGCCCGGCCGAAGGCCTCGGCCAGTTCCTCCACCGCCGCTGTCGAGAGCACGTCCGGCCGGAGGTCGATTAGCCCCGCACGGTCAGCCAGCCGAAGCTGCCAGGGCGGCCGCGAGACCGCCGGCTGCGGGCCGGCCTCGTGGTCGGCGTGCCACAGCCCGAGGCTCCGGAGCCCACCGTGACCGAGCTGGATGAAGAGACGGCTCCCGTGGTCGTGGACCCGGTCGGTCAGCCGCTCGCACCGCGCGACGAAGTCGGGGTCGTGCACGCGGGTCATGTTGGGCGCGGCACAGCCACCCTCCGGCGTGACGATACTCGCCCCCTGGAAGATGAGCCCGACCCCCGAGGCGGCGGTCGGCTCCAGTTCCCGAATGAGGGTGTCGACCGCGCCGGGGCCGTTTCCCGCACACTCCAAAAGCGGAGCGCGGTAGAGCCTGTTGGGGATAGTGACCCCCCCGATATCCACCGGGTCAGTCAGCGCCGACATTGGCCCCTCTCGTCGGTCGACAGGCTAAGACCTGTCGGGCCCCGCGTGGCACCCCCACCGCTACCGCCAGGGGTTCGAGACCAGGTCGCCCTGGACCCCGGCACCGACCTCGAGACAGGCCGCTGTCGCCGGTGCCGCCACGCAGGACAGGACGTACCCGTCTGCCAGGTGGCGGGCTTTGAGTGCCCGCGGCGGCCGCTGGTGGGTCAGTTCGCCCTCGAGCAGCCGCGCGGTGCAGGTGCCACAGGCCCCGGTCCGGCAGCCGAACGGAAGGCCGAGACCGGCCGCCTCCGCGGCGTCGAGCACCGGCTCATCCTCGCCGACCTCCAGCACCGCCGTTCGGTCGCTGTCGCGCCAGCACAGCCGGACTTCGGTCACTGCCAGACGTCGCTGGTACAGTCGCCGTCGGGCCAGCGGATCTCGTGGGCGCGGGCCGGCCCCTCGGGCAGGTCGCCAAAGTCCACGAGAAAGTCCTCGTCGAGGCGCATGGTCCCCTTCCGGGGGTTCACGTCGGCCTTGAGCATCACCGACCCCTTCTCGGCCTCCTCGGGGAAGAACTGGTTGTCCCACGAGGAAAACAGCGAGGTGGTCCAGTAGAGCCGTTCGCCGTCCAGTGAGAGCTGGAGCATCTGCGGGCCGGCGACGATGTCCCGACCCTGGAGTTCCTGGCGGTCGCCAAAGTACCCCCCGACCGAGACGGAGTCGGCCTTCCGTGGGTTGGCGGGGTCGGAGATGTCGTACATCCAGACCTCGCCGTGGAGCCAGTTCG
>CAZQZE010000105.1:0-8084 GCA_964597715.1 uncultured Halobacteriales archaeon | reverse complement strand
TCATCTCGGGCAGTTCGGTGAGTCGTGTCCGGTCTGCGGTTGACATCACTGTGATCGTTTGGCGAGAGCAAAAAAGGCCGGCGTGGGCGTGTGCCCGTGCAATCAGCGCGCACTCACGTCCGTACACCACAGATACCGTCGCTGACGGCCGCGGCTCAGAGGCGAACCCAGGGTTCGGGGTCAAAGCCCCACCAGTTCCCGCCGGTTCGTGTCGGCCACCGGAGACAGCACGCGGACCTGCACACAAACCGCCGTGTGAGGGCCGGCACGCAACGGCGAGGAAACACGGTGTGGCTGGCGGCGGTGGCCTTCGGGGACGACGGCCCCTGGCGCTGCCGTGCCCGGCAACACCTCGTCGACGAGAGCATGAACCCACGTAGCGTGGTGCAGGCCGGCACAGTCACACCGCGCCGTCTGTGCTGTTTAGCCACCGCCCTCGGCGGTGTCGAGGGTGAGTCGGAGGACACCACCCTCGACCCGCCACCTGAGGGTGTCCGCACTCGCGCCGGCAGTCCGCGGGAGTGGTACTGTCGTGTCGTAGTCCCCGCTGATTTCGACGGTGTTGTGACGCTCGACTACCTCGACGTCGACGCGTTCTGTCGCACACGGGACAAGAACGGCCCGCTCAACGCGGTCGGCGAATCTCACCCAGCCGTTGTCCCACACCTGCGGCGAGGGCGAAACGCTATCCACACCTGCCGCCTGACTGTGCGAGGGGTTCCGGCCGAGATGACGGTCCAGGTCCGACGCTGTTCTGAACGACCGCACACAGCCTGGACAGTCGAGTCGGTCGTGAAGCGGTCTGGGCTCTGTGCTGTCGTCGTCTGGTGTGTCGGACATCGATTATACCCGCTTTCGAGGGCGCTGCGCCGGGAAAGCCGTCTTGCGGTCACCCTCGTTTCCCGTTTCCACACCGGTCGTCGTGAAACTGTCGTCGGTGTCAGTGCTCGTCCGGACAGACGGCCACCCCCGGCGGATTCGGCTCCTGACTGCGGTGCCGTCATCCAAGCCCCCACTTGTAGGCATGACTGACCAATAACTGGCAACGGAATTGTATTTATCGGTGGTGTCGCGGCTAGCCGGCCTGCGTGCTCGTCACGGGTGAGCAGTGCGCCCTCACCGCCGTGTCCGTGCGCTGTCGCGGCCTCTTGACGGCGGCTAGGTTGTGGGGGGAGTCGGCTCAACGTGTGCGAAAAAGTAACATATTTATTTGTGAGCCAGTACTGTCAGTATGGACCTGCTTGGGTTTCCATTTGACCTGGCCTTCTCCGAGCAAGAGCAGATCCACAGGGAGTGCCGGGAGTGTGGGACCAACGTCGACGAGGAGGCCGACGAGTGTCCGGACTGTAGTGGCAGTATCGCAACCTATTCGCTGTAACCCGACCATCCAGAGGAGCGCGCGGCGATTGCTCGTCCGCGTTCTCCGCCGGTTCATCACGGCCCCTCCTGTGTTCGGTCGTGAGAAACCGGGGTGCCGCCGGTATCGGTCGAGACCGAAGACGGTATGACCTCTAACTCGGGTATCCGTGACCGGGTGGGCCACCCTGGCGCCGTGGCCGCCACCCGTTGAAGAGATATCCTCTACGGTTCCCCGGCTTCGAACAGGTGTTTTGAGCCGTTCCCGCTGTGAAGACTGTTCGTCACATATAGGTCGGCGCCGACCGTAGAGAGTCTAGTGCTCGACCTGATCGCGTACGCGAACTGCTCACACTCGCCGCACGCCGCCGACGCGTGGCGCCACCCGGACCACGAGCACGCTCGGCGGTACACCGACCTCGGCTACTGGCAGGAGCTGGGACAGACCCTGGAGGCGGCCCCGTTCGCCGGGCTATTTCTGGCGGACGCGTACAACGTTGCCGACCGGTTTCGCGACTCCATCGAGCCGACGGTCCGGCAGGGCGAGCAGTTCCCCGAGAACGACCCGTTACCCCTGCTGGCGGCGGTCGCGGGCGCCACCGACCGGCTGGGGCTGATAGCCACCGCGTCGACGTCGCTGTACCCGCCGTACCTGCTGGCAAAGAAGCTCTCGACGGTCGACCATCTGACCGACGGCCGGCTGGGCTGGAACGTGGTCACCTCCTCGGGTCGGCTTGAGTTCGCCAACGTCGGCGTCGAGCGACTCGGCCACGACGCCCGGTACGACCGCGCCGACGAGTATCTGGCTGTGCTGTACAAGCTCTGGGAGGGGTCGGTCGACGACGACGCTATCGTTGCCGACGCCGAGGATGGCACCTACGCCGACCCCGACGGTGTCCGGTTCATCGACCACGAGGGCGAGCACTTCAGCGTGCCGGGGCCACACCTCGTCGCCCCCTCGCCCCAGCGGACGCCGCTGCTGTTTCAGGCCGGCCAGTCCGAGCGTGGCCGGAGCTTCGCCGCCCGCCACGCCGAGGCGACATTCACCTTCCAGTTGGACACCGACAGCCTGACCGACTACGTGACCGACCTCGCTGAGCGGGCCCGTGCCGGGGGTCGGGAGCCACCCGCCGTGTTCCCCGGGATCGCGCCGTACGTGGCCGAGACCGAGGCCGCGGCCCACGACCTCCACGAGTCCGTCGTCGACCGGACCAGCGTCGAGACCGGGTTGGTCCGGCTCTCGAACCACCTCGACCACGACTACTCGCAGTACGACCCTGACGCCCCGCTACAGGATATCGAGGTCGACGGGATCCGCGGTGTGCTGGAGGCGTTTCTGACCAGCGACCGGGAGTGGACCGTCGCGGAGGCCGCCCGCCGGTACGCCCGCCATCCGGTCCCCGAGCCGGTCGGCACGCCCGAGGGGGTGGCCGACACGATTGAGACCTGGCACGCGGCCGGCGCCGACGGCTTCGTCGTGATGGCACCGCTGGTCCCCGAGGGGTTCGAGCGGGTCGCCGACCTGCTCGTGCCGGAACTCCAGCGCCGGGGACTGGTGCCCGAGGCCTACGAGGCGGGCACCCTACGAGCCCGGATACGGGCGGACGACAGGCTGCCGGAGACCCACCCTGGGGCCGACAGCCGGCCGGATGTGTCGGCCGGTGACTGATACTGCCGGCAGTATGAGACACACAGCGTCGACACGTCACCGGGTATCGCGTATCCGCCACACCGGTTCCCGCAGCCGCCGTGACATTGGCGGGTCAGGGCCGGTTACGACCGGCGACCGGCGTCGTCGGGACGGTCGAGGTGTCCCCACGACCGGACGCTGCCGGGTGCGACCCGGATGAGCGGGCGGGATTCGAGTGCGTGGGTCGCGTACTGGTCGTACTTCCCGCGGAGGGCACGGACCCCGTCGGCGTGTGGGGGGTCCGCCGGCCCACACCGTGTCGCCGTTCCGCGGACCTGGACCCAGCCGAGCCGTGACCAGTCCTCGGTATAGTGGTCGACGACTAGCGTCACCCGGGGGTTCTGCTCGATATTCCGGCTCCGCCGGAGCGCGTCCGGAGGGACGTCCTGTGGCTTCTCGTCGACCGGGCTCACGATGTGGTCGTCGGCAAAGGCAAAACAGACCGGCACAGCGTGGGGCCGCCCCTCGGCGTCGACCGTGGCGAGGCGGCCGACGCGCGCCGTCTCCACGTACGCCCGCTCGTCGCTCCCGAACATACCATCCCCCTCGGGGCGGCCGGTAAAGAAGGGCTCGCTACCATACGGCGTGACACGCGCCGACCCGACAGGGGTCGGTCGACTGCACGCATCGACGGCCACGGCCGGGTCAGGACGCCGGGGGAGCGTCGAGCGTGCGGACGCCACTCGTCATCCAGCAGCCGTCGTACTGCCCGCCGGTCACTCTGGTGAGGCGCCACCGGTAGGCCGTGCTGTTGCCCGTTGCCGCGGTCACAGTCACGGTTCGCTCGGCCGTCGTGCCGTCCCTGTCGACCGGGCCGTAGGTGACCGTCTCGGCCTCGAGCAGCGGCCGGTAGGAGGTGTTGATCAGCCGCCTGAAGCTGGCGTACGGCCCGGTGACATCCCTGTTCGACGGGGCAGCAAAGCGCCACGCCGTTCGGACCCCGTCGTCGGTCTCGGGGTCGTTATTCGACAGCGCGCCCACCTGAACCGCGACCACGAGGCCGGGCGGTCGGGTACAGGTCGGTTCCAGTGACGCGTAGTCGGCACTTCCGTTGGCGGCGTCGCCGCCCGGCCCGGCGGTCCGGCCCCGGTCGGTCGCGGTGGGGTCGGTCGCCTCCGGAACCGGCGCGGGGGTGACCGTCGCCTCCGGCCCGTCACCGCCGCCGAGGGCCCCCCCACACCCCGCGAGGGCGACCAGCCCGAGCAGTGTCACCGTGCCGACCAGCCGTTGCCCCGGCATAGTCGAACCAGCGGGCGGACCGACTTTGCTGTTCGGGTACCTCGCCGGGCGCGGCAAGACGCGCCCGTGTCGGAGCTGTCGCGAGCCGCCGGGCCCGCTTCGCCGGCCTGGCGGCGTGTTGCCGACGGCAGCGGTGAGTTTGCCATAACCTTACATACCCTCGCTACGAACAGAGGATGTCATGGAATATCACGACTCCGAAAAGGCACAGGAGGTCGCGAGCCGCGTGGAGGCGTTCATGGAGGAGGAGGTTCTCCCCCGCGAGCGAGAGGCTCTACAGACCGGGAACCGTATCTCGATGGACGAACTCGAGGAGTACTGGGAGATGGCGAAAGAACGGGATATCTTCGCCCCACAGGCGCCCCAGAGGTACGGTGGACAGGGCTTTGAGTTCCGGAATATGTTGCCCTCCTTCGAGCAGGTGGGCCGGTCGCTGTTCGGCGCGATATCCATCCGCGCGAACGCCCCCGACGAGGGGAACATGCACACCCTCGAGATCGGCGCCAACGAGCGCATCAAGGAGGAGTACCTCCGGCCGCTGGTCCAGGGCGACATGTGGAGTTGTTTCTCGATGACAGAGCCGATCGGCGGGGGTGGCTCGGACCCGAAGATGCTCCAGACCACCGCCGAAAAGGACGGCGACGAGTGGGTCATCAACGGCCACAAGTGGTGGTCGTCACAGGCAAAGGTCGCCGACTTCCTGCTCGTGTTCGCCCGCACGGACCCCGACGCCCACCCCTACGAGGGCTCCTCGATCATCCTCGTGCCAAAGGACACCCCTGGTGTGGAGATCGTCCGCAACTACGACCACCTCGGCGGCCACGGCGTCCTGGAGACGGAATTCGGCCACGCCGAGATCAAGTACGACAACGTCCGCGTCCCCGTTGAAAACACCATCGGCGAGGAAGGCGGTGGCTTCCGGCTGGCCCAACTCCGGCTCGGCGGCGGCCGGCTGACCCACTGTATGCGCTACTCGGGGATGGCCGAGCGGGCACTAGACGTCGCAAAGGCCTATATGTCCGAGCGAGAGGCCTTTGGCGAGCCGCTGTCGAACAAGCAGGCGCTGCGTCACCGGATCGCCGACGCCGAGACGAAACTCCACGTCGCCCGGACGGCCTCGCGACACGCCGCCCGCGAGCTCGACCGCAGCGACGCCCGCATCGAGGTCGCGATGGCCAAGACCTTCACTGCGAACGTCACAAACGAGATCATCGACCTGGCGGTGCAGTGCTGTGGCGGCAACGGGATCGCCAAGGACCTCCCGCTGGCGCACTTCTACGAGGACGTGCGCGCGTTCCGGATCTTCGACGGCGCCGACGAGGTCCACCGTCGGACCATCGCCCGCGACGCCTTCGAGGACCTCAAGACCGAGGAGGTCGAGCACGTCCTCCGGTTCGACCCGCCCCAGGACCAGGCGGCGGTCGCCGACGACGACTGACCCCCGCCGCGGGGCCCCGGCAGCCCGGCAACCGGGGATTCACCGCCGGGGCTGCCGGCGACCACGCCCCGACCCGGTCGTGACGGATGTGACCGACCCTCACGGTGAAACCGGAGTTTGAGCCTACGCTACCGGTTTGAACCACCCCCGTGAACTGTGGGTATGCACTCGAACCAGTCCGAGCGCCCGCCGGCCGGCCGGCGGTCCGCCGGCTCCGTCGACACCGAGGACGCCTACCTCCGGAACTACGACCCCTTCTGCGAGTGCGACCTCACGGTGACAGTCACCGACGGGAGCGGGGAGCCGGTGTTCCGGCGGCGCTACTACCTCCAGCCGGGCGAGGTCAGGAGCGAGCGGGACCTGCTCGAACCCGGCATCTACGAGGTGACAGTCGAACTCGACGGCTGCCGGCGCGAGACCGCAACCTGTCGTGTCGGGCCGGACCCCGGCCGAACGGTCCACGTCGAACTCGGCAACGGGACCGTCAGCGTCACCGAGGGGCTGTACAGCTGAGGGCAGGGTCAGCGGGGGCCGTTCCGGGTCCGAGTAGCCGACACGGCTCCGTGGTCTACACCCCGAGCGACGACGCCGCCGACCTGTCCCGGGCGAGACACAGCACGAGCCCGACGGTTGCCCCGAGCAGCCCGAACAGGGGCTCCAGCCCCGGCGCGAGCACCAGTGCGGTGACAGCGAGCAGGGCAGCGCCCGCAAGCGCCGGCGCGGCCGAGCGGGTGTCGACACACCGGGGGTCGGACGGGTCCGGGGAACAGGCCACCGAGCCGAACCGGCCCACGAGCCCGAGCAGGGCCGCCAGCACGCCGACCCCGAGCAGGACGCCGGCGACCACGTCTACCAGGTAGTGGACGCCGATGACGAGACGCGAGAGGGCAACCAGCACAGCAATCGAGCCGGCAGCGATATACCGGGGTCGCCGGGCGCCGGCGGAGAGGACAGCCGCGGCGCCGCCGTAGACCGCCGTGGCCGTCGTCGCGTGCCCGCTGGGAAAGCCGTAGCCGTCGGCGGTCACGAGTGACTCGTAGACCGGCGACACCGCCGGAGGGAGCCACGACGGCAGGACAGTCGTCCCCGCGCCGGGCGGCCGGGGGAGCGCGAAGACCGACTTGAGGGCGGCGGTTGCCGCGTAGGACCCGACCAGCAGCGCCAACAGGAGGAGACAGTCACGCAACGGTGTCGCGGTCAGCGCCGGAGCCCGTCCGTCCCGCGCTCGCCAGTAGAGGGTGGCGGCGGCGAGCAGCAGAAACCACACGTCACCCAGCTGCGTGAGGAGCCCGCCGGCGGCCACAGCCACCTCGGGGAGGGGGTCGGCAGACGCGATACCGCCGATGCCACGGGTCACGGCCGTCGATGGCCGGCGCGTCGACTAAGCCCTGTTGCTCCGGCCCCGTGCCGGACACGCCCCTCCTGGGCGGTGGTAGGTCAGGGGGTGCCGGAGCCTGCCGAGCCATCTAGCAGATACGGGTCGCGGCCAGGCAGCCGGGAGACGGAGTCAGTCGATATGGCCCTCTTCGCGCAGCTGGGCGGCGTCCTTGCTGTCGTAGCGCCACTCGATGTTTGCCTTCTCGTCCTGCCAGTCCCACGGCTCGACCAGAACGATATCGTCCTCCTCGATCCAGGTCCGGTACTTCATGCGGCCGGGGATCCGCCCCATCCGCTCTTTCCCGTCCTCGCACCGGACGCGGACGTGATTCCCGCCGTCGTGGCGGGTCACGACCGCAAACAGCTCGTCGTCGTTGGGCATCCGGAGGTTCCGGCGCCCATCTGAATCACTCACATCGTAGATAGGTGACGGCACGGGATAAACACTCCGTCATCCCCGCTACGGTGTTCCTATGAGCCCAGGGGGCGCGCGTCAATGGCCGGCTCACCCGGTCAGCCGGTCACGTCCGCAGGCGTGGCGTCGGCGGCCTCGACGAGACGGTCGGGGGCGACCGGAAAGAGCGTCTCGGGGGTGCCGGCGGCGGCCCACACCGTCCCGTGGTCGAGTAGTGTCTCGTCGACGAGAACCGCCGGGTCGCCGTCGTGACAGAACGGCGGCACACCGCCGACGCTGTAGCCCGTCGTCTCGGTGACCTCCTCGGGGCTGGCCATCCGCACGTCTGTGGCGTCGAGGAGAGTCGCGAGCCGGCCTTCGTCGACACGGTTGGCCCCGCTCGTCACGACGACCACCGGCGTCCCGTCGGCGACGAAGACGAGACTGCTCGCAATCTGTGCGAGGGTACAGCCGACGACATCGGCGGCCTCGGCGGCGGTTTCGGTCCCCTCGGGAAACTGCTCGACCTCGATACTGAGTCCGTACCGGTCGGCGGTCTCACGCCGGAACGCGGCGGCACGCTCGTCCAT
>CAZQZE010000104.1:0-8275 GCA_964597715.1 uncultured Halobacteriales archaeon | reverse complement strand
AGCCGACAAACGAGGGCCAGCGCTACCAGTCCGAGCGCCTGCTCGGGATGCAGGGCGCCCGGATCTACGACGATATCCACGTCTCGGGACACCTCAACCGGGAGGGACACTACGAGATGCTCGACACCCTCCAGCCCCAGCACGTGGTCCCCGCTCACCAGAGCATGAGCGGCTTTGCCCCCTACGTCGACCTCGCGGAGAACCAGGGCTACCAGCTCGGCCGTGACCTGCACGTCACACGAAACGGCAATATGATCACCCTCGTCGAGGAGTAGATGGCGGGGCAGCAGGCGGTCGAGCGGGCGGTCGCCAGCCGCCGGGAGCGGGTCAACGAGGCCATCGACGAGGACCTCCCTCTCGTCGAACCCGAGCGGCTCTACGAGGCCTCCCGTTACCTCCTGCAGGCCGGCGGCAAGCGACTCCGGCCGACGGTGCTGTTGCTCGCGGCCGAGTCGCTCGCGGACGTCCCACCGCTTTCGACGGAATACCGCTCCTTTCCCGCCGCCGAGGGTGAGGTGGACGTCATGCGAGCGGCGGTCAGCGTGGAGATCATCCAGTCGTTTACCCTGATCCACGACGACATCATGGACGACGACGATGTCCGCCGCGGGGTGCCGGCGGTCCACCGGGAGTTCGACCTCTCGACGGCCATCCTCGCCGGCGATACCCTCTACTCGAAGGCCTTCGAGAACATGCTGAAGACGGGAGCGACGGCCGAGCGCTCGGTCCGGGCGCTCTCCGAACTCGCAACCACCTGCACAGAGATCTGCGAGGGGCAGTCAATGGACATCGACTTCGAGGGGAGGGCAGCGGTCACGCCAGACGAGTACCTGCGGATGGTCGAACTCAAGACGGCTGTGCTGTACGCCACCGCGGTATCGATCCCGGCGGTCATTCTCGGCCACGACGACGCCGTCGAGCCGCTGCACAGCTACGGCCTCGACATCGGGCGTGCCTTCCAGATCCAGGACGACCTGCTCGACCTGACGACACCGACCGACACGCTGGGCAAACAGCGCGGGAGCGACCTCGTCGAGGGCAAACAGACCCTCATCACCGTCCACGCCCGTAACCAGGGTGTCGACGTGGACGGCTTGGTCAGCGCGGACTCGGTGGAGGCGGTGACCGAGGCGGAGGTCGACGACGCACTCGACCGGCTCGAGGCGGCCGGCAGCATCGAGTTCGCCCGCCAGCAGGCTCGCGGGCTCGTCCGGAGCGGAAAAGACCACCTCAACGCGCTCCCGGACAACAGAGCGAGTGACCTACTCGACTCCGTCGCGGACTACCTCATCGAGCGGGAGTACTGACTACAGCTTTCGCTCGGCGTCCTCGGCGAGTTCGCGCATCCGCTTGCCAACGCGGCCGGCGTCGGAGAATTCGTCCTCACTCATCGCGTTCGCCAGGGCGTTCCCCAGCACGAAGACGGCGTGTTTGTGCTCGCTTTTCGACATGTGGACGTCGTCGGGGGTCACGTCGAGCTCCTCGTACGGGTCGAACAGCGCGGGGTCGACCTGCTCCAGCCCGGCGAAGTAGCCTTTGATCATGACCATCTGCTCGTGGAGCTCGAGCAGCTCGTCTTTGTGCATGCAAATAAATACAACGGACACGTGGTTAAGCCTTGCTTGAGAGCCGATACCAGAACGTGACCATCAGAAGACGTACTCGTCGTCGTGACCCATCATTCCGTCGTCCTCGTACCCTGGCTCCTCCTCCTCGTCTGTCGGGCCACTCGTCTTGTAGGCCTTCAGTCCGGTGGAGAGTAGCTCCTCAACTCCCTCCTCGCGGTTGAGGAACTCACCTCGCTCGACCAACTGAGCGATCTGCATCTCGAGTTGCTCAGGGATGGTTATCTCTACCTTTGACATCGCAACACACCTCGCTTACGCGGAGGTGTATTTAAACTTGGCGGGGAATGTTCCCGGAGGAAAAAAACCTGCTTTGGGAACACAAACTGAACTTTCCGGAGGCAGATGCGAACTTTCAGCTTGCTGTATCCCGCTCACGCAGGCAGGCTCCCGGGCGTGGGGATGTCTACGGCCCGCCGCGTACCCCTCCGGGTGGTATAGTTAGGTCCAAATGTTCGGGTCCCGTATCGGACGTAGATGAAACGACCGCGCGGCGACGAGCGGGCCGGGGCGCAGGCGGTCGACGGGGTTGTCCGCTGGTGTCGTGTCGAGGGGAGCCCCGTCAAGCCGCTGCTGCGGGCGGTCGGTTGCCCGCGGGTCGCGTGGGCGGATGCGACGACGACCGCTGTCGCCGGCGGGGCGGCAGCGACCGTCACGGCCGACGGTGTCGACCGGTTCGAGCACGTT
Organism: uncultured Halobacteriales archaeon; assembly: GCA_964597715.1. GTDB lineage: Archaea > Halobacteriota > Halobacteria > Halobacteriales > Haloarculaceae > Salinirussus. The sequence goes on along the minus strand of CAZQZE010000104.1, from coordinate 5,963 downwards.
CGTGAGCGCGCCGAGACGGTCTTTGCCGGGCTGACCGTGCCGGTCGACCTCCCCGCGGCTGCCCGGCCGCGGCTCTACGGCGGCTTTGCGTTCCACGAGGGACACACCGACCCCGGGCCGGGGGCGACCTGGCACGGCTACCCCGGCGCGCTGTTCGTGTTGCCGGCGGTACAGCTGTCGCTGGCGGACGGCCACGGCTGGCTGACGGCGGCCGCCACCGGACCCGACGCCGGCGAGCGCGCAGACGCCCGGTTAGAGCGGTGGCGCGACCGGCTCGTAGCGATGCCCGACCACAGCCCGGCCGGGCCACCGGGTGTGGCTGACAGCCAGCCCACCCCCTCACTCGAGGGGTGGCACCGGCAGGTGACCGACGCGACCGCCAGCGTGCGCCGCGGTGACCTCCGGAAGGTTGTGCTCGCCCAGTCCCTGACGGTCGGTCTGGCGGGTGACCTCGATGTCGTGGACACGCTCGACCGGCTCAGCGACACCTACCCCGGCTGCTTTCGCTTCCTCGTCGAGCCCGGGCGCGGCGGGAGCTTCCTCGGGGCGACCCCCGAGCGACTGGTCTCACTCGAGGGGCGAACCGTCCAGACGGAGGCGCTTGCGGGCTCGACCGGCCGGGGTGAGACGCCGGCCGAGGACCAGTGGCTCGCCTCCGAACTGCAGGACAGCGAGAAGGATGTCCACGAACACGAGCTGGTCGCCGACGCGGTCCGCGACCAACTCGCCCCGCTTGCGGCCTCCATCCGGACGGGAACCAGGACAGTCCGACAGCTCGAAACCGTCCAGCACCTCCGGACGCCGATACAGGCGACGCTGAACCGCGACGAGCACGTCCTCTCGCTGGTCGAGGCGTTACACCCCACGCCGGCGGTCGGGGGGCTACCCCCCGACACGGCGCTGCGGACGATCCGGGAGACAGAGGGGTTCAACCGCGGGTGGTACGCCGCCCCGGTGGGGTGGTTCGACGCCGCGGGCGACGGGGCCTTTGGCGTCGCGATCCGGTCGGCGCTGGCCCGCGGAGACGCCGCGACACTGTTTGCCGGCGCGGGCATTGTCGCCGACAGCGACCCCGACAGCGAGTGGGACGAACTGCAGCTAAAGTACCGGCCGGTGATGGACGAACTGGAGTGACCCTACCGTGAGCGCACCGAACCGGAACACCCTGTGGGGACGGGTCATCGCGGAGGAACTCGCGGCGACGGGTGTCGAGGCGGTCTGTGTCGCGCCCGGCAGCCGGTCGACACCGCTGACGGTCGCGGTCTCCGAGCACCCCCAACTCGAGGTCCTCTCTCACCTCGACGAGCGGTCGGCGGCCTTCTTCGCGCTGGGGCGTGGCCGCAGGACAGCGGCGCCGACGGCGCTTGTCTGTACCTCCGGCACGGCGGCGGCGAACTTCCACCCGGCGATACTGGAGGCCAGCGAGTCCCGGGTGCCGCTGCTGGCGCTGACCGCCGACCGACCCCCCGAACTACAGGACAGCGGCGCCAACCAGACCACCGACCAGACAGCACTCTACGGGGACGCGGTCAGGTACTACCGGACACTCCCGGAGCCCGCGCCGGACGCGCGGACGCTCCGCTCGCTGCGGACGACCGTCGACCGTGCGGTCGCCGAGACGACGGGCTCCCCGCCCGGTCCGGTCCACCTGAACGTCCCCTTCCGCAAGCCGCTGGAGCCGGTCGAGGTGCCCGGGGATGTTCCCGAGGCACTCGGGCGCGACCACCCGGAGGCGGCGACCGGACGGGCCGGGCCATTTGTCACCAGGACCGGCGGGGAGACCCGGCTGCGGCGTGCGGACGTGCAGGCACTCGCCGGCGCGGTCGAGGGGGTCGACCGTGGGCTGGTGGTCTGTGGGCCGGCCGACCGGCCGACGCCGGCCCGACCGGCGCTGCGCCGGCTCGCGGAGGCCACCGGCTTTCCGGTGCTCGCGGACCCGCTGTCGGGGCTGCGTTTCGGGGCACACGTCGAGCGGACCACCGTCTGTGGGGGGTACGACTCGTATCTCGACGGGGTGGCGTGGGCCGACCCCGAGTTCGTGCTTCGGTTCGGCGCGTCGCCGACCTCGAAGGTGCTCCGGACCTATCTCGCGGCCGCCGACGCCCGCCAGGTTGTCGTCGACCCCGCGGGCGGGTGGCGGGAGGCTGCGTTTACGGCCACCGACCTCGTGGCGGCTGACCCGTCGCCGCTGGCCGACGAACTCGCCGCCGCGGTCGAGGAGGGTGGCAGCCCCGACTGGCACGGGCGCTTTGCCGACGCCGAGGCCGACTACTGGCCGCTGGTGGCCGAGGCCTGCGAGGAGCGCCTCTTCGAGGGTGCGGTCCTCCACGAGGTCGCCCGCCGTCTGCCGGACCCCGCGACACTGTTTGTCTCGAACAGTATGCCCGTCCGTGACCTGGACCGGTTTGGCCGGCCACGGGCCGCCGACGTTCGGGCCCTCGGGAACCGGGGTGTCAGCGGCATCGACGGGGTCACCTCGACGGCGCTGGGCGCCGGCAGCGCGACCGACGACCCGCTCGTGCTCGTGACGGGCGACCTGGCGTACTACCACGACATGAACGGGTTGCTGGCGCTAGAGCGGTGTGACGTCGACGCCACGGTCGTCCTCGTCAACAACGACGGCGGCGGTATCTTCCACAAACTCCCGGTCGAGGCGTTCGACCCACCCTTTACCGAGCAGTTCAAGACGCCCCACGGCCTGGACTTCGGACCGACCGGCGAGGTCTACGACCTGGGGTTTACTACCGTCGGGAGCCGCGCGGAGTTCACCGACCGCTTCGAGGGGAGTCTCGACCGCGAGGGGACGCAGGTCATCGAGGTGGAGACCGACGGGGAGGCCAGCCACCGCTTTCGCGAGCAGCTTCACGACCGGGTCTGTGACGCGGTCTGAGCGCCGTTACCGGATGGCGACCCAGACGAGCGCCGACAGCCCCAGCGGCACGCCCGTCGCGACGGCGACGACCGCGCCGGGAACCGACACTAGCGGGATGCCGAGTGCGACGAGAACGGCCGGCCCGAGGGCGAACCAGGCCCCGAAGACGACCATCCCCACCTCCGGGGCCGACTGGAGATAGGCGACGACCCCGAGCGCACAGCCGGCAACGAGCACCCGCGCGAGCAGCGGGAAGCCCGGAAAGAGCACGCCGCCGACGAGGACCGGGTAGGCGAGAAACGTCGCCGCCAGCAGGGCCAGCGACGGGCCGACCGGGGAGAGACGGCTGCCGTGGACCCCATCCTCGGTGCGGTGGACCGCGTACGGCGAATTCGGGTTCCAGGCCCGGGCGGTGCCCGCCTGTGCCTCCCGGTGACCCGACCACGACGGCGTTCCGACGTGTTCGCCGGCCTCTCGGCTGTCGCCCGGCCCGCCCGGGTTACCGTCGCCGTGGTGCTCCTGGCGCCCTGCCGCTGCCGTCTCCTGCCCGTCAGGGTCGGCCCGCTCACGGTCGGCCCCGGACCCGGAGACCGTGTCCTGTCCGCCCCACTCCGTGTCGGGTTCCTCGAGCCCGAGGTACGCCTCGTGACCCAGCCGGTCGTAGCGGGCCCGCTCGTCCGCGTCGGTGAGGGTGTCACGCGCCTCGATAAGCCGCTGGGTCCGGTCGCTCGCGTCGGCCGCGTCGCTGACGTCGGGGTGGGTCTCCTTTAGCCGCTCGCGGTAGGCTTGCCTGATCTCCGCCGTCGACGCCTGTGGCGACACCCCGAGCAGGTCGTAGTAGGTTCCGGTCACTGCCTACCCAGGGGTTGCCGCCGCCGGTAAAAAACCTCTCGCGGTGTCACGGTCACGGACCCGCCCCCGGCACCCCCTGGGTCCGTCTCCGCCGAAAAGCACATTCGCTTTGACCCTCCATAGTTGTATATGGGATTCGGCAAGGACTTCCTGAACGGCATCGTCTCCGTCGCGATCAGTGTTGGAATCACCGTCTACCTCGCCGACGACGGCGAGGAGTACGACCTGACCGACATGGCACTGTCGGTTGCGATATCGGCGTTTCTGTCCGGGCTGTTCAGCTCGCGATTCAGCGGCGAGTGACCCGCTGACTCGACCCCCCGGCACCGCTCAGTATCGATGGAGCGACTCCCAGACGAGAACGGGTCGTGGTTCGGCGACAGCGGCGGTGACGACGCTACACAGGTGGTCTGTCACGTCGACATGGACTGCTTCTATGCGGCCTGTGAGCGACTGCGCGAGCCAGCGTTGCGTGGCGAGCCGGTCGTCGTCGGGATGGGCTACGAGCCGGGAAAACCCGACGGCGCGGTCGCGACCGCGAGTTACGAGGCTCGGGAGTACGGCGTCGAGAGTGCACAGGCCATCTCGACCGCGCTCGAGACACTCCCCCGGAAGGTCGAGGCGGCGACCGACCCCGACCTGAGCGTCGAGGACGCGGGCTTCTACCGGCCGGTCGACATGGAGTTTTACGAGTCGGTCGCGGCCGAGGTGAGGGCGGTACTTCACGAGCGGGCCGAACCGGTCCGGGAGGTGAGCATCGACGAGGCGTATCTGGACGCCGACGGCGTCGGCTGGGGCGGTGTCGAGCCTTTCGCCCGCGAGCTAAAAGCGGCGGTCAACCGCGAGGTCGGCGTTACCGCGAGTGTCGGCGTTGCGCCGACGATGAGCGCCGCAAAGGTCGCCAGCGACCGCGAGAAGCCCGACGGGCTGGTTGTCGTGGAACCCGGTCAGGTCCGGGAGTTCTTTGCCCCGCTGGACGTCAAGGCGGTCCACGGCGTCGGGCCCGTCACCGCCAGCGAACTCCGGGAGATGGGTATCGGGACCGCCGGCGGCCTCGCAGCGGCCGACCCGGACCGGCTGGCCGACCGCTTCGGCGAGCGGGGGCTGGCAGTCCGGCGGTACGCCCGCGGCGAGGACGACCGGGCCGTGGAGCCGACCGGCCGGCCAAAGAGCCTCTCGCGGGAGTCCGCCTTCTCCGAGGCAACCGCAGCGCCCGCCCGCCAGCGCGAGCGTGTGCGGACGCTCGCGGCGGCCGTCGCCGCCCGTGCCGAGCGAAAGGGTGTCCTCTACCGGACGATCGGTATCAAGGCCGTCGAGCCACCCTTCGATGTCAACACCCGCGCCGAGTCGCTGCCGGGACCGGTCGCCGACGCGGACCTCGTCGAGGAGACGGCCCGCTCGCTGTTCGAGGAGTTTGTCGGCGACCCGGTCCGGAAGGTCGGTGTCCGGGTCTCGAACCTCTCCTTTGCCGACCGCGACCAGGCGAGCCTCGACTCCTACGCGGACGCCGGGGACAGCGAGACCGAGCCCCCCAACGCCGGTGGGTCCGGGTCGGCCGCCGGTCAGCCGGGACAGCGGTCGCTGTGGGAGTTTTGAGCCCGGTCGGGCATGGGGTCGGCGGTCAGGAGAGCCCGCCCTCGAGGTTCTCGAGGAGTTTCCCGACGAACAGGCCCAGCCGCGGGGAGACCTCGTCCTCGCCGGTCGGACTGGCGGGCTGGGCGGCCAGCGTCTCCACGAACCGCTCGGAGTGGGTCATCGCCTGCATCATGTCCACGACGTCGACGGTCAACCCCTCGTCGGAGGTGTCCATCCCCGGGTGACGCTCCTTCTCCTCCGCGGCGTAGCGGATCGTCCAGGACGGGCCCCCGACCACCTGGATGGCGTCCTCGACGGCGCCGACCTCGAGCGCGCCGTCGTCGGTGCCGACGTAGACCGTGCCGTCCTCGACGGCTGTCTCGTAGCGGGTCATAACACAGATAGGGATACTCTCACTTCGCCGGCCGGCTACAAAACGGCCGGGATGGTGACGGCCGCGACCCGGACACGGCCCCCAGTCTGTCCCGCGCCGGTCACCCCTCGTATGCCAGCCAGAGGTACCGGCTGGCGTACGAGCGGTACGGTCGCCACGCCGCGGCGCGCTCGCGCATCTGGTCACGGCTCATCTCCCGGTCGCAGACCTGCTCCATCCCGCGGCGCACGCCCAGGTCCTCGACGGGGAACACGTCCTCCCGCCCGAGTG
>CAZQZE010000103.1:0-8307 GCA_964597715.1 uncultured Halobacteriales archaeon | reverse complement strand
TGTCGGCCCCACACCAGTACGGCGAGTTCGCCGACAGCGCGAGCATCACCGGGAGGTGCCAGCGGGCCTGGTTGGCCACCCAGACGGCCTTGTCCGCGTCGTCGACCCCGACGTGGACGTGTAGTCCCGCCGTCGTGTTACGGTGCTGGGGGTACTGGATCCGGTCGAGCTGGGAGCGGTAGCGGGGCTTCTCGGCGTGTTCCAGCTCGCGCCACCGTGCCAGCGGGTGCAGTCCTGCGGCCGCGACCCCGTAGCCGTGCTCGCGGGCGTGGTCGACCAGCGCGTCCCGGACGGCAAGCAGTTGCTCGCGGGCCCCGCTCAGGTCGTCGATAGTCGGGGTTTGGGTCTCGATGACACACTTGAACAGCTCGTGGTCGAGCCGTCCCTGGAGGATCTCGGGGGGGTCGGGCCCGTGAACGAGCGTGTCCGTCCCGGCGGTTGGCCGGCCGTCGTCCCCGACGACGTAGAACTCCTCCTCGATGCCGAGTGTGCCCAGTTGTGTGAAGTTGGCTGCGTCGCCGCGCTCCGAGGCCATCTCGTCTCGGTCTTGTTCTCCGGCCGGCTAAATAGTTCCCCTTCCCCCACCCACCGCGTCGGCGTCAGTCCGCCGGCTTCACTCCTCGCGGTAGACGCCGGGCTCGAGAAACCGGTCGGAGGCCCGTTCGCGGTTGCGCTCGGCCAGCCGCCCCCACTCGGCCAGCCCGTCCCGGACCGTCTCCGGGTCGAGTCCGGCGGTCTCACCGAGCGCAGTCAGGTCCCGTGGTGCCCGCAAGTCGAGGTGGCTCTGTGGGTCCACACTCACCACGTGGGGGGTGTCGTACTGGTCGAGGATGGCCGCCAGCCGTCGGAGTCGCTCGACGGTCCGCACGCGGGTCCCACCGGACTCGGTCACCAGCGGCCGCAGGGACAGTTCCACGCGGACGCCGTTGTCGGCGGCCTTGCGGGCGAGTACGTGGTCGAACTCCCCCCCGCGGGTCGGGTGGGCGAGGACATCGACCGCGGGCTGTTCGACCGCAAAGCGGTTGATCGCCGGGTTGCCGCCGTGGACCACGACGAGCGTGTGCCGGTCGCGGTGGTTGCCGACGAACCCGCTGGCCCGCGAGGGGTCCTCGGCACGGACCTCGACGCCGGGCACCACGTCCACGCCGTAGGTCTCGGCGACCGCGTCGGGGTCGTAGGCGGCTGGGCTGTCGCCGTGGTTTCTGACCACGACCCCCTCGTAGCCGTACTCGCTTGCGGTCAGTGCCAGCCGGGCGACGGTTGCCTCACCGTCCGGGTGGGCGTGGACCGCCTCGTACATCAGACCGCCTCCAGATACTCCCGGGTGTTCTCGATGGCCGCCTCGCGGTTCGCAGGGTACGCCTCGACCTTCGCCCGGAAGGTGATCCCGTCCCCGAAGCGAACCGCGCCGTTGAACGCAGCCTGCTTGTCAAAGGTGAGAAAAAAGGCACAGTTCTCGTTGACCCGTTCCTCGAGTTCGTCGTCGAGTCGGTGACGGTCCGCGTCGGGCAACGCGTCGAGACTCGCAAGCACCGTCCGCATCGCATCGGCGGTCTCGACGCGGGCCGAGAGGACGAGGATACGGTCACCGTGGTGACCCGCCGACGCCGCGCGGTCCGGTTCCGTCCCCTCGGGGAGGACGGTGCCAAGCGCCGACGCGACCCGTTTCTCGTCCTCCGTCACGTAACAGAAGGCCCGGAGGTCGACGTAGTGAAACGGGACGGTGGCCATCCCCTACTCCTCGCTCTCGTCGGGGCCGTCGGCGGCCTCGAGGGCGTCCTCCGGGACACCCTGCTCGGTGCCGCCGTCGAAGCTGACGTTGTAGGTCTGGTCGCCGAACATATTCTCGATCACATCGGTGACGGTCCCGGGCTGGCCGTCGTGGTCGCTGTGCTCGTCGTGCAGGATGACCTCGTCGTCCTCCTCGAATGGCATACCCCGCGGTAGACGACCGGTCATAAAAAAGGGAGTGATCCGCCCCCGGACCGGCGGTCGGACGGGGCCACAGGCTGTGTCGAGACTCGTCTGAACCCGCCGGTCGACCGGGTCGACTCAGGGGTGTGACTCGCCCTCGCGCTCGTCGGCCTGCATCCGCCGCAGCGCCGCCCGCGCGTTGCTCGCGTCGTAACCGTAGAGCACCGCCTCCCCGTACTCCTCGGCGACCTCCGTCGCGTGGATCAGGTCGTCGACGTCGACGTTGACGGCGTACAGTTCGATACTGAACGGCGTCTCCAGCCGGTCGACAAAGCCCGTCGCGATCGTCTCGAGCCAGTAGGTCGTCCCGTAGGCTGTGTCGTACAGCGGGACGACGAACTCGTCGACGTAGGCCGCGAGCGCGTCCGGGTCGAGGCCGCTGCGCGACTCCAGATGGCCGGGATAGGGGTTTGGGTACAGGGTGAGATAGAGGTCCCCGGGCACCAGTTCCCGCGCCTCCGCGACAAAGTCCTCGATGACAGCCTCGCGCCAGGCGCCACGGTCGTCGTGGGGGCTGGCCGCAAATTCCGCCTCACAGCGGTCACACCGGCAGTACCCCTCCCGCGGGAACCCCACGTCGTCCAGCCGGACGTCCTCGTGGGCCTCGGCGGCGCCGGCGACCATCTCGAGGATCCCCTCCCGGTAGGGCTCGTAGGTCGGGCAGATGTAGTCCCAGTCGAAGTAGGGCTGCTCGCGGGTTGCGGGTTCGCCGTCGGCGTCCCTGGCGACGATACTCGGGTCACCCTCCGCCGCGGCGTTGTCACCGAACGCCGAGACCATGTTGACCGCGCCGTCGACCGGCTCGGTCGCCCGGCCGGTGACGTCTTTCATCTCGTAGAACCCACGGTCGAACTCGGGCCAGGAGACCTCCTGCTCGTTGCGGGTGATAACGCCGTACATACCCGGTGACGGGGACCCAGAAAGGTAAGCGGTTCGAGTACGGTACGTCCGGCTCCCCCGTTTCTGCCGGTCAGTCCTGGATGACCAGCTTGTAGACGAGGGCGAGCGCCACGATGGCGACCGCGAAGACTGCCAGTTTACGTGACATCAGTCTCACACACGCAGGACCCCATTATAGAGCTTCGGGTCAGTTCGCCGGCCGCGGTTCGGCCCCGGGCCGCTCAGGCGATATCCCGGCTGGTGTCGATCGCAACCTCATCGACGAGGTCGAGTTTGATGACGTCGGTCGGCGCCCGGCCGCCACGGAACTTCGGGACCGCCAGTCTGTTTTCCACCTCGTCTCTCCCGGTTTCGGTCCGCAGCCTGAAGATCACATCCGCGAAGTGTTCTGTCGTGTCCCGGGCCGTCGGAACGTCGCGGCCCTCGAGACAGTGGAGCACTGCGAGGCTGTCGGTGTTGAAACAGTGGTTCCGGAGGTCGTTGATAAACGACCGAAACCGGGTGGTTGGCTCCTGGCGTTCCAGGACATCGAGCGGGTCGACGATGAGATTCGAACTCTGGGGGAGCGCGCTGACGAGTTTGCCGGCGTTCTCCAGGGGTGCCTCACCGGAGACGTACCGGACCGTCGGGTCGCCGGTGTCGGCGGGTGTGTTCTCGAGGCTCGCCGAGACGGCCGAGGCTGTCCGGTTCAGCGAGAGCCACAGCGTGCCGCGAGTGGCGGTGAGTTCGTAGAGCAGTAGTTCCGCCTGACTGGCGGGTTCTGCCACCAGCGCGACCACACTCCCTGCCGGCAACCCCCCGCCCAGCTTCCGGTCGAGCACGTCGATACCCGTCCGTAGCCGGTCGGCCATAACATCTATACTATGTGACAGGGGGTATTAGTCGTTCCGACTCTCGGGGGCGTCGCCGGGTGACCTCGGCGTGAAACCCTGCCGTGCAGTCCGCCCGGTCAGCCCGTGTCGGGTCCGCGGTCGACCCGACGACGCTCACTCAGCCCCGTGAGTACAGCCCGTCGGCGAGGCGCGCGTACGCCGCCCGGGTCCCCGGGTCAGCCAGCGGGGAGGACACCTGTGGGATCGCCGTCAACACCGGCGGGAGCCCCTCTGGAGCCAACTCTGTACGGGGGCTACACCCGGTGTGTCGGACCGCCGTCCCCGAGGCGGTGGCCGCTGTCCCCCGGAGCAGGTCGTTCGTCTTCCGCGCGTCCTCGACGCTCTGTGGTCGGTCGGTCGTCACGACCAGCGCGCGGTCACAGACCCACAGCGGGGCGGCCGCGCGCCCGTCACACCCGGGCGGGCAGTCGACAACCACCGGGCCGGGCCACCCCCGGGCGCGACGGAGGGCAGCCGCGAGCCGGTCAGCACGGCCGGCCGGCACGACGGCGACCCCCGGCAGTCCGGCGGGCCGATGGACGACACGGTCGAGCGCCCCGCCCGGGAGTGCGTCCGTCGACGGCTCCGACCCGAGGCCCAGAAGCCGTCGGAGGTCCGGAACGTCCGGGTCGGCGCCGACCACCAGTGGGGAGTGCGCCTGGCGTGCGAGCGCCCGGGCGAGGCCAACGGCGGTCGTCGTCTTCCCACAGCCACCTTTGCCACCGGCGATTGCGAGCATGGGGCCGGTGGTCGCCCCATCCGGTAAAACTCCGGGGGATTCAAGACCGTCCGAACCGGGGTACAGGGCGATGGAGCAAAACCACCTCATCAGCGCAAAGGGGCTCTCCCGGGCGGATATCGAGGCGGTGCTGGACCGCGCGGGCGAGATCGCGGCCGACACGACGGCCGCGGCCGGGCGCCACGAGGGGTCACTGCTCGGGCTGCTGTTTTTCGAACCCAGCACGCGCACGAAGATGAGCTTCGCCGCCGCGGTAAAGCGGCTGGGCGGGGATATCGTCGACATGGGTCCGGTCGACTCCTCGAGTGTCAAGAAAGGCGAGAGCCTCGCCGACACCGTCCGGGTCGTCGAGGGGTACGCCGACGCGCTCGTGATGCGCCACCCGAGCGAGGGGTCGGCACGGATGGCGAGCGAGTTTGTCGACGTCCCCCTGATCAACGCCGGAGACGGGGCGGGCCAACACCCCACCCAAACCCTGCTCGACCTCTACACGATCAGGGAGTCGGCGGGGCTGGACGACCTCACAATCGGGATCATGGGTGACCTGAAGTACGGCCGAACGGTCCACTCGCTTGCCTACGCCCTGACGAACTTCGACACCCGCCAGCACTTCATCAGCCCGGAGAGCCTGAAACTCCCGCGGAACGTCCGGTACGACCTTCACGAGGCCGGCTCGGGTGTAAAGGAGCACACCGACCTCGGGGCGATCCTGCCGAGCCTGGACGTGCTCTACGTCACCCGGATCCAGCGCGAGCGGTTCCCCGACGAGTCCGAGTACCGCGAGGTCGCCGGGGAGTACCAGGTCGACACCGACGACCTCGCCGACGCCCGCGAGGACCTGCGGATTATGCATCCGCTCCCCCGGGTGGACGAGATCGACCACGGGATCGACGAGACCGACCACGCCCGCTACTTCCAGCAGGCCCACAACGGTGTGCCGGTGCGGATGGCCCTGCTCGACCTGATGCTCGGGGGTGACTAACAGTGGAAGACAACAAACAGCTCCGCGTCAGCAAGATCGAGAGCGGCACCGTCATCGACCACATCGCCGGCGGCCAGGCGCTGAACGTCCTCGCGATCCTGGGCATCGACGGGGCCGACGGCGAGGTCGTCTCCGTCGGGATGAACGTCCCCTCGGACCGGCTCGGCCGGAAGGACGTCGTCAAGGTCGAGGGCCGGGAGCTCTCACAGAGCGAACTCGATGTCCTCTCGCTGATTGCCCCCGACGCCACGATCAACATCATCCGCGACTACGACGTCGTCGAGAAACACGTCGTCAACCGCCCAGACAGCGTGAGCGGCGTGCTCCAGTGTCCCAACCACAACTGCATCTCCACCGAGGACGAGCCCGTCGAGTCGAAGTTCGCGGTCACCGGCGACGGCGTCAGGTGTGAGTACTGCGACACCATCATCCGCGAGGACCTGGCGGCTCACATCCTCGTCTGACAGCGTGGTGCCGGCGGCCCGGGAACCGGGGTGGCACAGCGGGGCCACGCACCCGCGCAGGGATAGCCGGGAGGCGGCGCGGCTACAGTTCGTCGGCCAGCTCGTCGGCGTCGATGTCGGCCTCCTCGAGGGCCGCCTCGAGGTCGCCGCCACCGCCGCCCATCCCGCCCATGCCGCCCATCATGCCGGGCATCCCCATGCCGCCGCCGAGTTCCTCCTGGACGATGATCCGGTCGATATCGAGCAGCTGGGTGAGCTGCTGGGCGATCTGCTGTTTGCCCATCATCCACTGCTGGTTCATCGTCAGCTGCGGCGTGGCCTCGATGTACAGCGTCTCCTTCTCGACCTCGACGGTCTCGTACTCGGGGCCGGCCTCCGCTTCGTCCTCGGCCTCCGCGTCGTCCTCGGACTCGACGACCTGCTCCTCTTCGACAGTGTCGGTCTGGAACCAGACCTCCAGGTCCATGTCGAGCAGCATCTCGATGAGCCCCTGGGCCTTTGTCTCGCGGTCCTCGACCTCCGCGACGACCTCGTACTCGTACTCGACGTCCTCGCCGGCCAGCGGGTGGTTGAAGTCGACGCGCGCCCGCCCGCCGATAATCGTCTCGATGAAGCCCTGCTGGCCGTCGACAGTTACCTGGGCGCCGGGGTACCGGTCGTCCTCGGGGAGCTTGTCCTTGCTGACCGTCCGGACCTCCTCGTCGTCGTACTCGCCAAAGGCCTCCTCGGCAGGGACGACAACCTCGCCGGCCTCGTCGACCTCCCTGCCGACGATGTCGGCCTCGACGGAGTCGAAGATGTGGCCCTCTCCGAGCACGATAGTCCGGGGGCCGAACTCCTGGTCCGCCTCGACGTCCTCCTCCTCGGCAACCTCGCCGTCGGTGGTGTCGACCAGCCGACCGTCCTCGACAGTTCGGGCGGTGTAGTCGAGCCTGATGAAGTCGCCGTGCTGGAGTCCCTCTGGTTCGGTTTCCTCGGTCTCGGGGTCGGCCTCGTCGCTCTCTCCCGCCGCCTCGGCGTCCTCGGGTGTCTCGTCCGGTTCCTCGGCCGCCTCGGCCTCCTCGGACTCGGGGTCATCGCTCATACCTTTCGGTCAGTCGTTGCACTCTTAAGGACACCGCTTCGGGCCGCAGACGCCCCACACCCCGGTCTGTGACCGCCGGTGTTTAGCCCCTCCGGGGCCTCCGACACCCATGTACGAGGTCGAACTGAAAGTCCAGGCCGACCACGGTGCCGTCCGTGACCGGCTCGACACGCTGGGGGCGACCCGCGTCGGGCGGGTCCGCCAGGTCGACACCTACTACGACGCCCCACACCGCGACTTTGCCGAGACCGACGAGGCGCTACGGGTCCGCGAGGAGACCGCTATCGAGGGTCACGAGGGGACGGACCGACCCGGAGAGACCGAGACACGCCTCACCTACAAGGGTCCACTCGTCGAACGCGAGTCGAAGACCCGCGAGGAGGCGGAGACCCCCGTAGGGGACCCGGACGCGATACGGGCGGCTCTCGACGGGCTCGGGTTCACGCCGGCGGCCACGGTCGAGAAGACGCGCGAGCGCTACCGGGTCGATGACTACACCGTCACACTCGACGCGGTCGAGGGGCTCGGAGCGTTCGTCGAGGTCGAGACCGAGGTTTCGAGCGAGGCCGAGGTCGGGGCCGCCCGCGAGGGGGCCACGGCGCTGCTCGAGCGGCTGGAACTCGACCCGACAGCGGGGATCCGGACCTCCTATCTCGGCCTGTTGCTCGAGTCGGCGGGCGGGGCCGACGCCTGAGCCCCCGGTCGCCCGGAGCGGCGGGCTCGGCGGTACGGACTCCGTAAGCTATAGACCGGGTGGTTTCAAACGGAACAGACGATGACCGAGCGGAACATCCACGTCGAGCCCGCGGCGGGGCGGGCGGTCGCCGACCAGGGGATCGAGATCGTCGAACGAAAGGGGGTGGGCCACCCCGACTCGGTCTGTGACGGGGTCGCCGAGAGCGTCGCCCGGGCGCTCGCACGCACCTATCTCGACCGTTTTGACACCGTCCTCCACTTCAACACCGACGAGACCCAGCTCGTCGCGGGCACCGCCGCCCCCGCCTTCGGCGGCGGCGAGGTGCTCGAGCCTATCTATCTGCTCGTCGTCGGCCGCGCGACAAAGGAGTACCAGGGCGAGCGGATTCCGACCGAGGCTATCGCGCTGGAGACGGCCCGGGAGTACCTCGACGAGACGCTTCCGAACCTCGATGTCGGCTCGGACGTGGTGGTCGACGTGGACCTGGGGGAGGGTAGCGGCGACCTCCAGACCGTCTTCGGCGAGGACGAGGCTGTCCCGATGGCAAACGACACCAGCTACGGCGTCGGTCACGCGCCGCTGACCGAGACCGAAC
>CAZQZE010000102.1:1753-8398 GCA_964597715.1 uncultured Halobacteriales archaeon | reverse complement strand
ACCAGTCGACAACCTCGGGGTTGAGCGGTTCGCCCGCGCTGTGGAGCACCCGCAGCTCCTCGAAGGTCCGTCCCTCGAGCAGCTCCTCGCCGCCGGCGATAATCCCGCGGTAGGCGCTCGGGGCCGCCCCCAGCACCGAGATGTCGTGGTCGGCGAGAATCCCGACCCAGCGGTCAGGGTCGAACTGCCCGGCGTGGAGCACCCGGGTCGCACCAACCGCCATCGGCCCGAAACCCGTCGTGAAGAGGCCAAAGGACCAACTCGGGTCGGCGGCCCCCCAGACCACGTCCTCGGGCTCGACGTCGAGGACGTGCTTCGTGTGGGGGTACAACACCGGAAGCACCTTGTGGGGGAGGACGACCCCCTTCGGCGGACCGGTGGTGCCGGAGGTGTACTGCATCGTGCAGGGGTCGTCCATCGCCGTCCGGGTGACCTCGTACTCCGGTGCCCGGTCGGCGACAGCCGTCCTGTACTCGTGGTCCGCGGCCGGGTCCTCGCCGACGCTGACTGTGGTCAGTCCCGCGGTGTCGACCGCGGCGACGGTGTCGGCGTGGTCGGCGTGGTAGACCAGGGCCTCGGGGTCGGCGTCCTCGACCCGGTACTCCACGGCCCCGGTCTCGAACGCCGTAAAGAGGGGGACGTGGACCGCACCTGTCTTCCAGACCCCGAGGATCGTGACAATCGTCTCCGGCACCTTCGGGAGCAGCGTCGTCACGCGGTCGCCGCGGTCGACCCCCAGCGCCTCGAGTGCGTTCGCCACCCGGTTCGAGCGCTCCCGGAGGTCGCCGAAGGTGTACTCCGCCAGGTCGCCGTCGGGGTCGACCCAGGCGAAGCCGACGTCACCGGAGCCGGCGTGGCGGTCACACGCCTCGTGGGCGACGTTCAGCTCCGCCGGCGCGTCCCAGTCGTATGTCTCCAGGGCATCCTCCCACTCGAATGACTCGTAGACGGCGTCGTACTCCGGGTTGGCTGGCATTACCCCCACACACACGCGGCCGGGAATTATACGTTTGGGCATCCGCCCTCCGGTGACCGTCCGGGCGAAGAACTATACCGGCTCCGGGAGCACCGGGGGACGCCATGCAAGACATCGACAATATCGCCGTCGTCGGCGGCGGGGTCATGGGCAGCGGTATCGGGCAGGTGTTCCTCCAGAACGGCTACACCGTCTCGGTCCGTGACATCGACCAGGCCATCCTCGAGGAGGCTGAGGAGCGTATCCGGAGCGGTAACTACGGGCTCGACCGGGCGGTCGAGGGCGGCTACCTCACCGAGGCGGAACGGGCCGACGCCCTTGACCGACTGACGCTGACGACGGACCTGGCGGCGGCTGTCGAGGGCGCCGACCTGCTGGTCGAGGCGGTCACCGAGGACCTCTCGCTAAAGGGGCAGGTCTTCCGGGAAATCGACGAGGCGACCGAGGGGATCCCGCTGTACTCGAACACCAGCGGCTTCTCGGTGGCCAGCATCGCCAACGCCGTCTCCGACCCCTCACGGGTCGCGGTTGCCCACTTCTTCAACCCGGCGCCGGTCATGCCGCTGGTCGAGGTTGTCAGGTCCGAGCAGACCGACCAGGCGGTCGTCGACCTGATGGAGGGGCTGTGCGAGGAGGTCGGCAAGGAGCCGGTCGTCGTCGACGACGCCCCCGGCGAGTACGGCTTTGTCGCCAACCGGTGTTACGCGGCCATGCGCGAGGAGGCCCAGAAGGTGGTCGACGAGGGAGTCGCCACGAAAGAGCAGGTCGACACCGCGATGGAGGAGGGGTACAACCTCCCCGTCGGCCCGTTCTCGCTGGCCGGCCTCGGCGAGGAGTGGGACTGACGACCGGACCCCGGGCAAACGGGCGTGACCCGCTGCGTGTGGGCGCGTGAGCAGGGTCGCGGAACCGGGGGAGCTTTTATCTCGTGGCGCCGTGGGCAGAGTCGGACCTCCGTGTGACACGGTTCAGATCTCTCGCGCTCCTGCAAGACAGGGAGTTCGCTGCGCTGGCCGGCACGGCGTTCGCGCGCAGCCAGGCGTACTCGACGATCCTCATCGCGCTGGCCCTCTACGCCGACGTTTTCGAGACCACCGGCCTCGTCGAGGGGCTGTTCGGCGCCGGCTTCGCGCTGGTCCAGTTGGCTGTCGTGCTCCCGCTGGGCCGGAGGGTCGACACCGGCAACGCGAAACGGTGGTTGCTCGGTGGCTTTGCCGTCAACATCGCGGTCTTTGTCGGCTTCATCCTCGTCCAGAACGCCGTCCACGTGGTCCTCATCCGGATGCTTCAGGGGCTCGGCGCGAGTCTCCTCTGGGTCACCGGCGCGACCGTCGTCGGCGAGATCAGCCCCGACGAGGACCAGGGACTGTGGCTGGGGTCGTACAACCAGGTCGCCTCCTTCTCCTCGATGGCCGGCGACCTGCTGGGGGGGTACCTGCTGTACGCCTACGGCTTCACGCTTCCCTACCTCGTCCTGACGGGGATCACGATGGCGTCGTTTGTCCTCGTCCTCGTCACGCTCCGGGACAACCCGGGCGGGCAGAAAGACCCCGAGGCGGCCGGCGGCGTCGAGACCTTTCGCTCGCTTCTCAACCTGCCGATGTTGCGGGCACTCGTCGGTTTTCGCTTTGCCTTCAGCTTCGGGAAGATGGCGGTCATCATCTTCCTGCCCATCTACGCCCGCACGACCTTCGGCATCTCCGCCTTCGCCATCGGGTGGATCCTGGCGGGCGGGAAGCTCGTCAAGGGGCTGCTCCAGGGCTTTGTCGGGAATCTGACTGACACGTACGGCCGGAAACACTACTTCATCGCCACCGGCGCACTGCTCTACGGGGTCGGCGTCGCGGCGATCCCGCTGGCCGGCTACGCCGAAGGAGCGCTCCCGACGGTGACCGTCAGTCTCTTTGGGGACACGCAGGTGCTCGGTGGCGCCTTCTTCGCGCTCTTTGGCGCGTACCTGCTTCTCGGCGTAGCCGACTCGGTCCGCCTGCCCGCGAGCATGTCGCTGTTCGTCGACGAGGGCTCCGAGTACGACTCGGTCGCGAGCGCGCTGTCGCTGCGGTCGGTCTCCTGGAAGGTCGGCCAGATTGCCGGCCCGGTCGTCGTCGGTGTGACCATCGACGTCATCGGCGTGACTGCTGGCTTCCTGCTCGCCGCGGCCTTCATCGGTGTCGCCACAACGGTCTTTGTGATTACCGCCCGCCGGGCTCACGCCGCCCGGCCGGTCGACACGCCCGCCCCGGACGCCTCCGACGACTGACCCCGTCGCCGGCCTGGAGTGCCCGCAGCAACCCACTCCTGTCCAAAGCACTGTCACCCGTGGGCTACAGGCTCCGGTATGAACTGGGACGAGCGCTTTCGCCGCGGCGAGTATCCACAGGACCCCGACCCGTCCCCGCTGCTCCGGGCGTACGTCGATGCGTTTCCCGACGGCCGGGCGATGGATGTCGCCACGGGAACCGGCCGAAACGCCGTCTTCCTCGCGGAGGCCGGCTACGAGGTCGAGGCGCTGGACCAGTCCCGGGCGGGGCTACGACTCACCCGCGAGAACGCCCGCGACCGTGGGGTGGCTGACCGTCTCTCGCTCGTGCAGACTGACCTCCCCTCACACGCGTTCCCAACCGAGCGCTACGCCGTCATCACCGTCAGTTTCTACCGCGCGGTCGACCGGCTTCCGGATATCAAGGAGGCGCTGGCTCCGGGCGGTTACCTCTTCGTCGAACACCACCTCCGGTCGACCGACGAGACACCCTCGGGGCCGGGCACTGACCGCTACCGCTTCGGGGCCAACGAACTCCTGCACGCCTGTCTCGACCTCGCGGTGCTGTACTACGACGAGACGACCGAGGAACGCCCCGACGACCGCCGCCGGGCGAGCGCGCGGGTGCTCGCCCGCAGGTCGACGGGGACCGCCCAGTCGTACCCGCAGCGACGCCGGCACGACGACTGACCGGCCGGTCTCCGGCTCTCCCACACCACTCTTTTGTCGCCGGTCCCTGTGTGAGGTACATGGACTGGATCGGCGAGACATTCACCAGCGAGGCCGGCTGGACCCACCTGACGCGGCTGGTCGACATCGGCAACCGGATGGCGGGAAGTGAGGGCGAGCGCCGGGCTGCCGAGGCCACCCGCGACGCACTGGCGGCGGCCGGCGCCCGAAACCCCCGCCTCGAGCCGTTCGACATCCAGGGGTGGAGTCGTGGGTCTTCCGCGGTCCACGCCGGGGGGACGAGCCAGGACAGTATCGCGCTCCCGCGCAGCCCGTCGGGGTCGGTGACCGGGGAGTTCGTCGACCTGGGGTACGGGCTACCCGAGGACTTCGAGCGCGAGTCGCGGGGTGACTCGGACGGGTCGAGCGGGCGGAGCCCGCGAGACGGTGACCTCGAGGGGGCGGTCGTGATGGCCGCGAGCGACGTCCCCGACTGGCACGACCGCTTTCTCCACCGCCGTGAAAAGTACTACCACGCCGTCGAGGCCGGCGCCGCGGCCTTTGTCTTTCGCAACCACGTCGAGGGCTGTCTCGCACCGACCGGCAGCGTCGGCACCGAGGACGCGCCTGTCGGTGAGATCCCCGCCGTCGGTGTCTCGAAGGAGGTCGGCTCGCGGCTGGCCCGTCGCTTCGAGGGCGAGGAGGTGACCGTCGAGGTCGAGGCCGACATCGGCGACGCGACCAGCCGGAACGTCCACGCCGAGTTGGGCCCCCGGACCGACGATGTGGTCCTGCTGACCAGCCACGTCGACGCCCACGACATCGCGGAGGGGGCCGGGGACAACGGCGCCGGGACGGCGCTGGTCGTCGAGGTTGCCCGCGCGCTCGCCGCCCGCGAGGACGACCTGGACACCCGGGTAGAGTGTGTGGTCTACGGCGCCGAGGAGGTCGGGCTCGTCGGCTCGGCTCACGACGCCGACCTGCGCGACCACGACCGGGTCAAGGCTGTCGTCAACAACGACGGTGTGGTCCGCGGCCGGACGTTGCGCTGTTACACCCACGGCTTCGACGCGCTCGAGGCGGCCGCCGAGACCGTCGGCGAGCGGTTCGACCACCCTATCGAGACCACGCCCGAACTCGGCCCCCACAGCGACCACTGGCCCTACGTGCAGCGTGGTGTCCCCGGGTATCACGTGATGAGCAGGACCGGGTCGGCGGGGCGTGGCTGGGGCCACACCCGCGCGGACACGCTGGACAAGCTGGAGTCCAGGACCCTCCGCGAACAGGCCGTCCTCGTCACGGACCTGGTGGTCGAACTCGCGAACGCCGGGACCGAGGTCGACCACCGCGACCCGGCGGCCATTGCCGACCAGCTCGAGGCCGAGGGTCTGGCCGAGGGGATGAAGATAACGGGTGACTGGCCGTACTGACCGGTCGGGGAGAGACACATTCACGGTCCGGCCCGCGGTAGTGAGCGGCATGAGCACCGTAATGGACCCCTCCGAGGTCGCCGACGACGTCTACCGCATCGACGCCGGGCTGTTCGACGCCGGGAGCCTCGCGGTCTACCTCTTCGACGGTGAGGAGCCCGCACTGGTCGACGCCGGTACCGCCGCCGGCGCCGAGACGGTCATCGACGGGATGGCCGAGTGCGGTGTCGACCCCGCCGACCTCGAACACCTGGTGGTTTCACACGTCCACGTCGACCACAGCGGCGGGGCCAGCGCCCTCGTCGAGGAAAACCCCGACCTCGACGTCTACATCCACGAGATGACCGCCCCACACCTGGCGGACCCCGGGGAGCTCATCGAGAGCAGCCGGGAGGCGATGGGCGAGCACTTTGGGCGGATGGGCGAGCAGGGGCCGGTCCCCGAGACAAATATCGTCGGGGTGCCCGACGAGGGGCTGACCGTCGAGGCCGGCGGCGGCACCCTGGAACTGGTCCACGCGCCGGGGCACTCCCCGGACCATCTCGCGGTCTGGGACCCCGACCGGGAACTGCTCTTTGCGGCGGAGTGTCTGGGGATGTACCTCGGACGGGCCGACCGGTGGGTTCCGCCGGCGACGCTCCCGAACTTCGACGTGGCGGCCATCGACCGGGCTATCGACCAACTCGCGGGCTACGAGCCCGAGACGGTTGTCTTCCCGCACTTCGGTGTCTGGCCGCGTGACCCCGACGAGGCCTTCGAGACCGCCAGACGGGAGCTCCACCGCTGGGACGACCGGGTGCTCGACCTGCACGAGGAGGCCGGCTCTGTCGGGGCGACGGTCGAGCCGGTCGGCGAGGAGTTGCTCGATGTCGCACCGCCCTACACCCCTGTCATGGAGTCGTTTTACGCGCGGCTCGTGACGCTCGGCTACCTGCGGTACCACGGGGTCGAGTGAGCGCCGGCCTCCACGGCCGTTCAGTAGGACTTCGGAAACCCTATCTCCTGGCTGATGTGGTTGTAGGCCATCTGTTGGGTCACCGGCGCCAGCCGGGTGAGGTTGACCTCGCGCCACCAGCGCTCGACGTCGTACTCCTCTGCGTACCCCCAGCCGCCAAAGGCCTGCATCGACTGTTTGACCGTCTCGATGCCGGCCTCGACGGCCGTGGCCTTTGCGACGTTTGCCTCGTAGCCACAGGGCTCGCCCTGGTCGTAGAGCCACTCCGCTCTCTTGCGCATCTGGACGGCCGCCTCCATCCGGGCGTACGGCTTCGTTATCGGGAAGGAGACACCCTGGTGGGTGCCGATGGGTG
>CAZQZE010000102.1:0-1743 GCA_964597715.1 uncultured Halobacteriales archaeon | reverse complement strand
TCGCGGTCGTTGGCGTAGTCGACCGCCTCGTTGGCGGCGAGTTTGCCGACCCCGGTCGCGGCGGCGGCAAAGGCGACCCGCTCGGGGTTCAGCATCTCGAGTAGGGCGGGCCAGCCGCGGTCGACCCCGCCCAGCACGTTCTCGGCGGGCACGCGGACGTCCTCGATGAACACCTCACAGGAGTTGGAGTAGTTGATGCCGTGTTTCTCGATGGGTGAGACCTCGACCCCCGGGTCGTCCATGTCGACGACGACGAGGCTAATCCCGTCGGTCGGCCGGTCGGCCTCCGCCCGGGGCGTCGTGCGCGTGACCAGGATCATGTTGTCGGCGATGTCGGAGAAGGTGATCCACGCCTTCCGGCCGTTGAGCACGAACTCGTCGCCGTCGCGCCGGGCCTGGGTGGCGACGTTGAGCGTGTTCGTCCCGGCGTTGGGCTCGGTGATCCCGACCGAGAACATCCGCTCGCCGCCGGCGACCCCGGGCAGATACCGCTCCTTCTGTGCCGCGGTGCCGTACTCGCGGAGCCCAACGGCGGCCATCCCCGCGGTGAGGACGAGATACCACGCCCCGGCCATGCCCGTCCCCTCGGCACACAGTGTCTCCATGGCCGTCCCCATCTCGCCCAGCCCCATGCCGGCGCCGCCGTACTCCTCGGGGACGAGCAGGCCGTGAAAGCCCGCCTCGCCGAGTTCGTCCCAGAACGCCTGGGAGAACTCCCCGGCCGCCTCCTTCTCGCGCCAGTGCTCGGGCCCGAACTCCGCGGCAACCGCCGCGGCCGTCGACCGGACCATCTCGCGCTCCGAGGATTCGTCGAAGTTCATCGTTGTCCTGCGTATGTCACTCGCCCACGTAGGCTTTGCCCCGTAGTCGCCCCGGTCACCGACGCGCCTCCCCAGCCGGTTCGCTCGTTGCCCGGCACCTGAGAGACGTCACCGGTGTTTATCTCTCCCCCGTGCATATGCGTGTCCATGACACACATCGGGTGGTCCGTATGACAGCGCGTGACGTCTTCCTGCCGGTCGGCGCCCAGCCGTCGCTGGACGCGCTGGTCGACCAGATCGAGCGCGCCGAACAGCTCGGGTACGACCGGGCCTGGCTCCCCGAATCCTGGGGCCGGGAGGCGGGGACCGTCCTCGCGACGGCCGCCGAGCGAACCGACGAGATCGGGCTCGGGACGAGTATCGTGAACGTCTACTCGCGGTCGCCGGCGCTGCTGGGCCAGTTTGCCGCGAGCCAGCAGGAGGCCGCCGACGGTCGCTTCCGGCTGGGCGTGGGGCCTTCCGGCCCGATCGTCATCGAGAACTGGCACGGCCGGGAGTTCGGGAACCCGCTGCGACACACCCGCGAGACCATCGAGGTCGTCAAGCAGGTGCTCTCGGGGGAGGTCGTCGACTACGACGGGGAGTACCACGATATAGAGGGGTTCCGACTGCGGTGTGACCCGCCCGAGCCGGCCCCGGCGGTCGACGCCGCCGGCCTGGGCCCGAAGGCCGTGGAACTCGCCGGCCGCTTCGCCGACGGCTGGCACGCTGTCAACTACACCCGGGACGGGCTCCGCGAGCGGCTCGCCGACCTCGAACGGGGCGCAGAACTCGGCGACCGGTCGGTCGAGGATATCCGGGTGACGCTGTCGGTGGGCTGTTGTGCGCTGGAGGACAGCAGCCGCGCCCGCGACCTACTCGTCCAGCACACCGCCTTCTACATCGGCGGGATGGGTACCTACTACCGGGACAACCTCGCCCG